>DATDAG010000549.1:0-4535 GCA_036525495.1 Anaerolineales bacterium | reverse complement strand
AAACCGAATGCGACCACCACAGATAGGACAAATTCTCTGAACGCTAAACAAGTACGCTATTTTATTAGAACATATGTTCTAGGTCAAGCGGTACTTAATTCCCCCATGCGATTCCTGTTACTACATCACATCGCGTGCACAACCTTGCGCATTTCCAATTCCCGATCCTAGTATTGGGCAGGCTGGGAGAGGGCTCGTTGCGGATGAGATGACATGTTCCCTGTTCGACAGTTCTGCGCAGGCACAAGCGGACGGGGCTTCTTCAGTACGCGAGACAGATACGAGGTCCGCGTAGAAGCGGTCATTTGTCTACGCGGTGATCGTACTCCTCGGGAGGGGTATTTCCTGAACAAAGATGGTCAAACTGAGGCGTCCTAAATACTTGAAAATACGTCAAATATTTTGTATAGTGTATTTGAATTGAAGTATACGAAACATGCAATTTTCAGGAGCTAAACCATGTACACCATCCAAAAACTCAAACCAGACCGCAACTTCTTCTACCCCATCCTGCTTCCATTTGCCTACCTGTTGGTGGCATCTCTTATAGGGGCAATTTGGGGCGCTGAAATGTTTTTTAATGCTCTAACGGTCCTATTTTGGTGCTACGCACTATATTCCCTGCTCACCTACGTCAGGACCTTGAATGCAGGTTTCCTGGTCCCAATGTTTTTCCAAATATCGGTTGGCTTTCTCACGCTATCGATGCCAATCACCATGCACAATCCTGCCAACAAAGGATGGACAGCCTTCCTTATATTCGCGGAATTGTTCTTCATGATATGGGTGATCATGCTGGCAGTGAACCGCAAGATCAAATGGCGCGGACGTGAGATCCTCGAGCTCGCCGCCGCGCCTGTGGAACAGATCGGCAATGGGTACACCCCGCGTCCGCTCCCTTCAGGCAGGACCGAATTCACCCAACGACAGATCGAGGAGTTTGCCGATTTCGCCCGCCGGAACCTGATCGCTGTGACCTATTTCGGCAAGGACAAGATCGTATTCGTCCCTGTTGTGATGGGACGCGAGACTGGCTTCATCCTCGGCTTGAAAAGCGATTACACCGATGAGACCTGGGTGGCATTCGATAACGGCGGCAATGTATCGGTCAATATCTCCCATCGGGATTACCTCGAATACAAGGAATCGCTGGCATTTGACCAGCTCTGCGCATCGCTCGGGGACCTGTTCGTTGATTTCATTGAGATGTACAACCGCGGCGAAGGCGTGCGCGTCATCGACCGCCTGAACGCGGTCGGCGTTTCGATCTTTTCATAAAGTGGAGGTTTCCATGAGCTTCAGAAAATTACGACCGGAATATTCCATCAACGACTTTATTCCGTTCATCGCGATGATCTTCTCCTTTGCCGTCTCTTATGTCCTGTTCGGCCCTGCGATCGCAAAGTGGGTGCTGGGCGGAGCGGTCATGCTGTTTGGTCTGTATCTGCTGATGGGCTATTTCCGCACGTACAATACAGGCTATCTGCTTACCGCGATCTTCAACATCGTTTGGGGAGGTTTTGCCTGGTCATTGCAGATCCCCTTCCCCGATGAAATCCCAACATTAACCAAACTCCTGATCGTCCTCCTGCTCTTCATGCTGCCCGTGCTTTGGTTCTTCATCCTAACCAAACGGCTGAAGTGGCGCGGGCGCGAGATATTCGAGCTGGCCGCCCTCCAGGTCGAGGAAGCGACGAGCGGCTACACATCCCGTCCCAGGCCAGTGGGAAAAGCCGATTACACAGAGCAGGACCTGCATGCCTTTGCAGACTTTCTTTCCAAAAATTTGATCGCCATCGCCTACTTCGAATCCGACCGGGTCATCTTCGCCCCGGTCAAGAACAGCCAGGAATATCCCTTTCTACTGGGCGTTTCGCCAAATCTCAACGAATTCAGCTGGGTTGCCTTCGATCTGCATGGCAACGTTTCCGTCCACATCTCACATAAGGATTATCTGGCTTACCGCGATGAACTCTCCTTCGATGCCCTGTGCAGATCGCTCGGTCAACTCTTCATTGAATTCCTTGAAATGTGCCAGCGCGGTGAACAACTCCGTGTGAACGAACGCATCAACGCCCTGCAAATGAGCATCTTCGAATGAGAAACCTGATGAACACGGATTTCAAAACCGCCGCCCTGTTGGGCACTTATATCTCGAAAGAGTATGCCCGCGATTTCTTCGAGCTGCTGGTCAACTATCAGGACATCTCCGCCTCCGAAGCGGCATCCCGTCTGGGACTGCATATCCGCACCGCGCAGGATTTTCTGGAAGGGCTGGCTGGATTGGATATCCTCACCAAACAGGAAGTCTACGAGAAGAAGCGTCCCTACTTCCGCTACTCGCTCAAGACGCACCGAATCACTCTGGACCTGGACCTGACCCAGATCCAAAAAGCCCGATCCGAAAACGACATGACGCGCTGCATCCGTGAAAGAGCCAACTCTGGAGCCAACTTCTCGCTGGCACGCGGAGGCGAATACATCGGTCACGTTTCTTTCTGGACCGGTGAAGGGCGCGACCGCAAGGAGCATCGTCTCAGCCTGACGATCCCCCAGGGCAAATTCCTGTTCCATCTGCCATTTCCAAACGTGGAATGTTTGAGCGTGAACGAGATCATGCGTAAAGCGAATCTTGAGAATGAACTGACCCCCGAGATCCTCGATGTTGTCGAAATGCTTGCACAGCACAATATCATCGAGATGCAATGACAAGTCTGTGAAAGGAGACTGACATGACGTACAAAGTCCATCGTTTTGATTTGAAAATGGAACAAGATCAGAGAAAACTTGAACAATTCTTGAATAGCTTGGAGGGTGAGGTTGTGACCATCATCCCGAATGTCAAACCAACGTTTCTTGGTATGGGTGCAACGGCAACAGTGGATTTTGTACTCATCGTTGAAAGAGTAGGCTGATCATGCACCCCGTAGAAATTTCACATATCGCCAAATCTTTTGGAAACACCAAAGCCGTCACGGATGTATCCTTCGAAGTTGAACACGGCGAGATATTCGGACTGCTCGGACCGAACGGAGCAGGAAAGACCACCACCATCCGCATGGTGCTGGATGTTTTCAAGCCGGATGGCGGCAGCATCTCCATTCTTGGCGGACCGATGAACGAAGGGAAGAAATCCCGCATTGGTTATATGCCCGAGGAACGCGGTCTCTATCAGGATATATCACTGGAACACTGCCTGCTCTATCTGGTTTCGCTCAAAGGAGTCCCGGACGGGGAAGCCCGCCGACGATTGGAAAAATATCTCGAACGCTTCGACCTGGCTGAACACAAGGGCAAAAAAGTCAAGGAACTCAGCAAGGGCATGCAGCAAAAGGCACAGATCATCACCACACTGCTGCATCAACCAGAACTGGTAATCATTGACGAACCTTTCACCGCCCTCGACCCGCTCAACGTGCAACTGGTCAAAGACCTGATGCAGGAGTTAAGGCGGCAGGGAGTGACAATCATCATGTCCACACACCAGATGCATCAGGTGGAGGAATTGTGCGACCGCATTTTGCTGATCGACAAGGGACACGATGTGCTTTATGGGAACCTGGCTGAGATCCGGCGCAGGTTCTCCGGTCATGCCGTGCTGGTGCGCGCTGCTGGTGAACTCCCCAAACTCTCGGGCGTGAAAGACATCGTGTCTCATAACAATGCCATGAAGCTCAATCTGGAAGATGATGTTAAACCACAGGACATCCTGCTCGAACTGACAGGACAGAACATCACACTGGAGAAATTCGAGATCGCCATTCCATCTCTGGACGAGATTTTCATCCGCGTGGTGCGGGACGGAGGAAAGCCGGCATGAACACCTTCTGGCGCGTGGCTTTATACGAATATCAGCGAAATGTTTTCAAGAAGAGTTTCATCCTGATACTGCTAAGTGTGCCTTTCTTCATCGTTCTCAGCATTGGA
This sequence comes from Anaerolineales bacterium, assembly GCA_036525495.1. Classification (GTDB taxonomy): domain Bacteria; phylum Chloroflexota; class Anaerolineae; order Anaerolineales; family Villigracilaceae; genus Defluviilinea. The sequence goes on along the minus strand of DATDAG010000549.1, from coordinate 608 downwards.
ATGGGCATGTTCATGGAGCGCATACGAGACGACTCTGATCCAGTCGGATACGTAGGTCATGCCGGCGTGCTCGTCAATGCAGTGACTGCATCAAAACTGGGTATCGAATATGACAGCCCGGTTGATTTCATCTCTTATGCCTCCGAGGAGGAAGCGCGAGCCGTTTTGGAATCCGGGGAAATTCAGGCTTACTATGTTTTGCCAGCTGTTTACCCGGAAAAATTACAAGTGGAGCTTGTATACATTGACCCGCCGGGCGAGAACGTCCAGCGGCAATTCCACGACTTTCTGCAGATCAACATCCTGTCATCACAGCCCCCGGAGATCGCCCGCCGCGTCGCACAGGGGACCAATGTGAATGTGCGTTCACTGGATGGTCTGCGCCTCATTCCTGACGATGGTCCGTCGTTCGGTTTGCTCATGCCGCTTTTCATCACCATGGCTTTCCTCTTCATGATCATGATGACTTCCGGTTACACCATGAGCGCTGTGGCAGATGAAAAGGAGAACCGCACCATGGAAGTGCTGATTACTTCGATCTCACCGGGACAATTGATCGGGGGCAAGATCGTGGCGATCGTTGCCATTGGGCTGACCCTGCTCATCAC
>DATDAG010000548.1:0-16995 GCA_036525495.1 Anaerolineales bacterium | reverse complement strand
AGATACAGATCAACATAATCCATGTTTAGGTGACGCAGGGAGTTTTCACAGGATGCCAACACATTATCGTACTTTAAATTACTGGGCATAACTTTGGATGTGACGAACAAATCTTCCCGATGCCTTCCTGACTCTCGAATTGCCTGTCCGACCAGTTCTTCTGTGTGTCCGCTGGCATACATTTCAGCAGTGTCGAAGTGGGTGTAGCCAATCTCAAGTGCGGAACGAAGGGCGGCCAACGAAACAGGATCGATTTTTGGGTCGGGATATGAACCGCCGCCGATCTTCCAGGTGCCGAATCCGATCTTGGGGAGGGTTAGGGATGGGATGGTTTCGTATTTCATGATCTTATTGTACTCAATCGTGAGAACGGTGAATTCTCAAGTCTCCCATTCGACGCCTCTGATGTATTCATTGATGTTCGTCATGGCCAACAGTTCATTTACCTTCCCTATCTGTTCCTTATCGCCGATGAATCCAATTCGATCGCCATGTTCAAATTGTGTATTCGATTTTGGGTTTGCCATAAGCTGCCGATCCCGCAGGATGGCGACCACTGATGCCCCTGTGCGGGCGCGCAGGTCGGCCTCGGCGATGGTTTTTCCCAAAACAGAGTTCTTCTGTTCGAGTGAGAACCATGTCACTTCGATGTTCCCGCTGGCATTCATCAGGTCGTGCAGTGTGCGGTGTTCCTCTTCTGTGTTCAAATGCAGGTCATAGTGGTCGTGTCGCACGGCATCCATGTAGCGCATGATCTCGTGGACGGGAAAATCGAGTACCAGCAAGGTGTGCCTCACGATTTCCAATCCGCCTTCAAGTTCGGGGTGAATGACATCCTGCGCGCCCAGTTCGGCCAGTTGCAGGATCCCCTCCTCGGTCACGGCGCGGGCGATAATGGGGAGGTCGGGAGCGATGTCACGTGCCGATGCAACGATTAGTTCACTGGCTGATTCGTCGGGAGCCGCTACGACGAGCGCACGGGCGCGTTCCAACCCTGCGTAAGTGAGCACTTCAGAGTTGGATGCATCGCCATAAAGCGTTGGGATGCCGCGTTGATTTAATTCTTCGAGACGCTCTGAATCCGCTTCGATGACGAGATAGGGGATGTCCATCTTCCCCAACAAGTTGACAATGTGACGCCCGACTCTTCCGTAGCCGACAATTGCCACGTGACCATTTACAGTCTCCTCTACTGGGCGCGGCGCGGCGCCATGTCTGTTGAAGAGACGCCAAAGGATCGGGATTTTTTGAAGCAGATTCTCGGTCGGGTTGATGAGGCGGAACATCAGAGGGTTGATCGTGATCGATAATAATGATCCTGCCAATATCAGCGAATATTGTTCCTGATTCAATAGTCCAAGACTTATACCCGCTTGACCGAGGATGAACGAAAACTCGCCGATGTGACTTAATCCCGCGGCAATGACCAGGGTGGTACGCGCCTGCCACGGAAACAGAAAACCAAGCAAAAGGGTGAGCGCGGATCGCCCAACAACGATCAGGGCAGTCAACGTCAGTACATGCCTCATATTGTTGACGAGATAAATGGGATCGACCAACATCCCAATGGATACGAAGAAAAGCACCGCGAATGCTTCACGAAAGGGAAAGACATCCGCGCCGACCTGGTGGCTGAGCGGCGATTCACTAACAACGATGCCTGCCACGAATGCGCCCAATGCCAGCGAAACGCCGAATAGTTCCGCCGCGCCCATTGCTGTGCCGAGCGTGATCGCAAGAATGGCAAGGATGAATAATTCGCGTGAACGTGTATGCGCAATGCTAAGCAGCAGCCATGGGATCAACCTGCGCCCGACAAATACGATCAGCAGGACGAATGCCCCCGCCTCCAGGAGGATGATGCCAAGCCCCTGCCAATCAAACACCCCGCTCGTGTGAACCAGCGTTGGCATGAGTACCAGGATCAAAACAGTGGCGATGTCTTCGACCACCACCCAACCCACCGCGGCTTGACCATGAAGCGTGTTCAGCAATCCATTGTCCATCAATCCACGTAATAAGACAACAGTGCTGGCAATGGAAATTGCCAGACCGATCACGATCCCAGAACTCGCCGACCATCCCCATAACTGACTGAGCGAGAAGCCAAGATAAACTGTGACTGTAATCCGAATGAGCGCGCCAGGGATGGCGATGGAGCGTACCTTCCACAGATCGCTGATGGAGAAGTGCAAACCGACGCCGAACATCAGGAAGATCACGCCGAGTTCGGCAAGCTGACCGATTGTCACCGAATCTCCCACAAACCCCGGCGTGAACGGGCCGATGGCGATCCCCGCCAGTAAATATCCCACGATGGTGGGCAAGCCGATGCGGCGGGCGACCATCCCTCCAATAAATGCCACCACCAATGCCACTACGATGTTGATCAACAATGTGACTTCGTGCATCTCGCCTCCAAACCAATTAAGTCGTCTCTCAACCCGGTATTGAAGTCTATTTTAGCAAGAAAAACCCGCCTCTCGCGAGACGGGTGGTTTTCCCCTTCGGGGACTTCGCAATACTCACCTTGAAAATCACTCGGGGCTACTCAACCACCGATTGATTTCTGATTACGGTTTATTGACTTAGGCAGGTACTTTCTGCGCCGCTTCGAATCCTCTCTTCAGCGCCTCATAATTCTTCGGCAGAAGGTGTTTATGCCTCTCGGGCAAATGACCTTCCAATGCCTTCTCGACATCCTTCACTGATAATTCTGGCAATGCGGTCAACAACGCGCCGACCGCAACCATATTAAGCAGTTTCTTGTCACCGATTTCTTCAGCGATCTCATTGCAGGGCACAAGAATGACGTTAATATCCGTCCGCTTTGCACCGCGGTCCACCATGGATTGGTTGACGATCAAGGTCCCGCTAGGGGCGAGAAATTCTTCGTATTTATCGAAGGAGGGCAGATTCAACGCAATAGCCAGCGGCGGATTCTTCACCAGCGGCGAGCCAATCTCGTCGTCCGCGATGATGACTGTGCAGTTTGCCGTCCCGCCACGCATTTCAGGACCGTAGGAGGGAATCCACGTCACTTCCTTGCCTGTGTCCATTGCAGCGTACGCTAGTACCTGACCGCCAAATAGAACGCCTTGTCCGCCAAAACCTGCGATGATGATTTCTTTTTGCATGTTACACCTTCACCTGCTTGATCGCCTCGCTGATCTTGTAATCACCGAGCGGGTATGCGGGGATCATGCTCTGCTCCACGAACTTCAACGATTCGACGGGGGTCATGCCCCAGTTGGTGGGGCAGGTGGAGAGCAATTCGACCATCGAGAAGCCAAGTCCGCGTGCCTGCGTTTCGAACGCCATACGAATGGCTTTCTTGGCGAGTCGAATATTTTTTGGATCATGCAGCGATCTGCGAACACAATATCCCACACCCTCGAGCGTGGACAACATCTCAGATACGCGGATTGGGAAGCCCTGCGTTTCCACGTCGCGCCCCGAGGGTGACGAAGTGGTCTTCATGCCAGGCAGTGTGGTCGGAGCCATCTGTCCGCCCGTCATGCCGTAGTTGGCGTTGTTGATGAAGATCACGGTCAGGTTCTCGCCGCGTGCCGCCGCGTGGACGATCTCTCCCATACCGATGGAAGCAAGGTCACCGTCGCCTTGATAGGTGAACACAATGCGGTCGGGCAATACACGTTTGATTCCTGTTGCCATCGCGGGCGCGCGTCCGTGCGGGGCTTCGACGAAATCGGTATCGAAATAGTTGTAGGCGAACACCGCGCACCCCACGGGCGCAACACCGATGGTGCGGTCTATGGCACCCATTTCTTCAAGCACTTCTGCAATCAGGCGATGTGCCACGCCGTGAGTACAGCCTGGACAGTAGTGCGTGGGCGTTTCGGTAAAACCTTCGGGTCTTTCGTATACCAAGTTGTTTGGAGTTGTCATTTTGTCCTCACCCTAACCCTCTCCCGCGGGGAGAGGGGACATGCGCGCGAGCCATTCTTCACGCGGATTGGATGTTACGCTCAATTCGCTGGTTGTGATCCGTTCGATCTCGTGCAGGATCTCTTCCGTAAACGGGACGATGCCGCCCATGCGACCGTAAAATTCGACGGGCACGCGTCCCTTCACTGCGAGACGGACATCCTCGAGCATTTGCCCCGAGTTCATCTCTGTGACTAGGAATCCGTTCACGCGACCGACCAACTGCTCGATCGCTTCAACGGGGAACGGGCTGACAGTAATCGGTCTTAAGAGCCCGACCTTGATTCCCCTTTGCCGTGCCTGCCGCACTGCGGACAACGCCACGCGTCCTGCCGTGCCAAAACCGATGATAATGTATTCCGCGTCGTCGAGGAAATATTCCTTATAACGGACCTCGTCTCGTTGGATGATCTTTTGGCGGGATAAAAGCCTCAGGTTGAGTTTTTCCTCTTGGACAGGATCCAGATAAATGGAAGAAAGGACGCGGCGCTCGCGCTTTCCCATCCTGCCGTCGGTTGCCCAATCCCAATTCGCGCGTTTGATCTTGCGCATCTCTGGCATCTGCGCTGGCTCCATCATCTGACCGATCGAGCCGTCGAGGATGACCATGCAGATCGTGCGGTATTTCTCCGCGAGGTCGAAGGACAGAACCGTGAGGTCGATCGCCTCCTGCACGGACGCGGGCGCAAGCACGATGGGTTGGTAGTCACCATGACCGCCACCATGCACCGCCTGGTTGTAATCGCCCTGCGCGGGTGCGATATTCCCGAGACCGGGTCCTCCGCGCATCACGTTGACCAGCACTGCAGGGACTTCAGTCCCCGCGATGTACGAGATTCCTTCCATCATCAAACTCACACCGGGGCTGGATGACGACGACATGACGCGCACGCCCGTGCACGCCGCGCCGTAGACCATGTTGATCGCGCCGAGTTCTGATTCGGCTTGCACGAAGGCACGCCCGAGTTCTGGCATGCGGCGCGAGAGATATTCGAGTATTTCTGTTTGGGGGGTGATGGGATAACCGAAGTAGGCTTCCAACCCTGCGCGCACGGAAGCTTCGGCTATGGCTTCATTGCCTTTCCATAGTTCTCTTGGCATTTGTTTCTCCTCCCTCACCCGAACCCCTCTCCTTGAAGGGAGAGAGGCAAGGGGTGAGGGCAAAGTTTATGCCGCGACAGGCGCGGCTTTGGTTACTTCGCGATATACAGTGATCGCCGCATCAGGGCATATCACCGCACAAATGGCACACCCCGTGCAACCGTCCTTGAACGTGTGCGCGGGGTGGTATCCCTTGGGGGTAAGCCTCGACATGTCCAGTTCCATCACCTCCTGTGGACAGGCGCTCAGGCACAACTCGCAACCTTTGCAATAGGTATCGCTGACTTCGATCCAGCCTTTGGCGGGCATTGGTACTCCTTATTCGAGAAGTTTGACAATAATTAGCGGAATTCTCCGCCACCCTGATTATGGCTTTTTTATCAAATATATTGTAGTAACAAGCGTCATACTGCAGGGCATACAAATATCATCCCTTTGTAAATGGTAGAATCACACAATGAATTGTATATGGAGGATGAAATGACCAATGTTGTTATCGTGGACGCCATCCGCACACCGGTCGGCGCTTTGGGAGGGAGTCTTGCATCGGTTCGTCCGGACGATATGGCTGCCCTCGTTATCAAGGAAATTGTCCAACGTAACAAGCTTGATCCTGCACTTGTCGAGGAAGTGGTCTTTGGCTGTGCAAACCAGGCCGGGGAAGATAACCGCAACGTGGCGCGGATGGCGGCTCTGCTTGCCGGTCTTCCCGTCGAAGTTGCAGGTGTAACTGTGAACCGATTGTGTGCTTCCGGTTTGAACGCTGTCAACCAAGCCGCGCGCGCCATTAAATCTGGCGAAGGGGATGTCTACATCGCAGGCGGGGTTGAGTCCATGAGCCGCGCGCCATATTCAATTTCAAAAAGCGAAGCGGGATATTCATTTGGTAATCTCACCGCATGGGATACTACATTGGGTTGGCGTTACCCGAATCCCAAAATGAAAGAGATGTACGGAACCGAGGCGATGGGCGAGACAGCCGAAAACATTGCGAAGGAACGCTCGCATATCACGCGTGAGAAACAGGATGCGTTCTCGTTGCGGAGTCATCAACTTGCCATCGCCGCGATTGATTCGGGACGATTTATGGAAGAGGTTCTGCCCGTCACCATTCCACAGCGTAAAGGTGACCCGAAGATCGTGGACACGGATGAACGTCCGCGGCGAGATAGTTCGATGGATTCGCTTGGCAAACTTAGACCTGCGTTTGCCAAGGAAGGCGGGACTGTCACGGCGGGCAACTCGTCTGGATTAAACGATGGCGCTTCTGCATTGCTTGTTATGAGCGAAGAGAAAGCAAAAGAACTGGGTCTCAAGCCGCTTGTTCGCATTCTTGTTTCTGCTTCTGCCGGTGTCCCGCCGCGCGTGATGGGACTTGGTCCCGTGCCTGCAACGAAGAAAGCCTTGGGACGAGCAGGTTTGCAAATAAAGGATGTTGGGCTTGTCGAACTCAACGAAGCCTTCGCCGTACAATCCCTGGCTGTAATGGAAGACCTGGGCGTTGACCCTGAGATCGTAAATGTCAACGGCGGTGCGATCGCCATCGGGCATCCGCTCGGATGTTCGGGAGCACGCTTGATGACAACCCTTGTCCATGAAATGCGTTTGCGCGGGAATGTAAAGTACGGACTGGCAACCCTTTGCGTAGGTGTCGGTCAGGGCGAAGCGACAATTGTGGAGTGGATGGATTGAAAGGATGTAGTATGAAACGCGTAATAGTTCTTGTTGTTCTTGCTTTACTTCTAACCGCGTGCAACACATCAGCCGCGCCGGATGTGCCCGAACAGCCTGTTGAAGATACCCCGACCCCCGGTCCGTATCCCGGCGACACGCCCTCTCCTCCAAAGATCAATGCGCCGCTCGTTGAAGCTCCTTCTCTGGTTTCCATTCGATTTCTCAACTCACTCGATGGCTGGGGCGTGACCGAGACCCAGGTTGTCCGCACGAACGATGGCGGTATCACGTGGTACAACGTCACGCCGCCGGACATCACAGAAGCGGGGTACAGTGTTGCGTTGGTTGCGCTGGATAACGATCATATCTGGGTACATGCGCCTGACTTTGGCAACTACCCAAACAGCGGATTCCTGTACCGCACGTCTGACGGGGGTATCACGTGGACAAGCGCGAACGTCCCGTTCAGCAGTGGTGATATCCATTTCCTCGATGCATATAACGGATGGGTCCTTGCCAACCTCGGGGTCGGCGCAGGCTCGAACGCGGTGGCTGTGCATCAAACCACCGATGGCGGCGTTACATGGACCCGACAATTTACCAACGACCCGAACAACGCAGACGCTGGAGGTTCACTTCCGCTTGGCGGCTTAAAATCTGGCATTGCTTCAGCCAACATGCAGACAGCCTGGGTATATGGTGTTGTATATTCGCAGGGCACGGTCTATCTGTATCGCACAGACGATGGCGGTTTGAACTGGAGTGAAGCAACTTTGCCTCTGCCTCCCGATGCAGAGCATTTCGAATTGAGTATCGACCAGGATCAAATGAAATTCGTTTCGCCCACTGATGGTTTTATTGCCATGCGTCTCACAGGGGACACTTACCAGCTTGCCGTGTATGTCACGCGTGATTCCGGGAGCACATGGGTTCTCACGCCAACGCTCATCCCTGATGGCGGTTCTGCAGATTTTATGTCGGCGGAGGAGATTATCATTTATAACGGTAACCAGTTCTACGTTACGCGTGACGCGGCGCGCACGTGGAGCATCATCCCGCCCGATGTCAAGTTCGGCGATGTCTATGCTGGCATGGATTTCTCCGATCCCGGTACCGGCTGGGTTATCACACTCGACCCAAACAATCATCGCTCACTTTATAAGACTGGAGACGGAGGCGCGACATGGTTCCCCATCGTCCCTTGATCTGCGCTGGGCGGAGCGTTGCGAAGTCGAAGCGTTGGCGGCAACAATGCTTTATGATGTTACTTGCAATCTTATTGACTTCCTGTCGCAGTTTCGCTTCGAACCCGCCGACGCCTGGTCCGGTTTTCGAACCAACTCTTCCTCCTGAGATACCTTCTCCCGCACCCGATTATGTGACGCGGCTCCGTAATGCGGACTATCAACCGGGCTTTACGGATGTTCTGCGCGTTGTGCCATTGACCGACGGCAAATTCGAAGAAGGGACGCCCGGTGGTGCAGATTTCGTTTCGATCCTTATGACCGATTTTACGGCGCGCGGCGACCTGAACAATGATGGCACAGATGAGTACATTGCGTTGGTTTCGGAAAATTACGGAGGTACGGGCATATTTGTTTTCCTTGCCGTATTTGCCGATGTGAATGGGGAACTTGCATTTCAAACATCTGCATGGGTGGATGACCGTCCGCAGGTGAATGAACTGATGATAGGGAATGGCGAGATCTTTTTGGATGCCACGGTCCATAAGACGGATGAACCGATGTGTTGTCCCACGTTGAAGACAGCGCGCCACTACCGGCTGGTCAACAACCAATTGGATATGGCCGATTACGTCACGTTCACACCGGACGGCAGGCCGCGCACGATCACCATCGAATCTCCCGCAGATGGAACAGAGGTGTTCAGTTCCGTCCAGATCACGGGCAATGTGGCTATCGCCCCGTTCGAAAATAACCTGGAATATCACATCTATGACCTCGGCGGCGTGGAACTTGCGATCGGTTCGATCACCGTTTCCGCGCCGGACCTGGGCGCGCCAGGCACATTCGACGAAGATATATTACTTGGGAGTATTCTTTCCGGCGCGGTGATCCGCATTGAGGTGCAGGATGTCAATGCGGAGGATGGTTCGTTATTTGCCATGGATTCGGTGGAATTGGTTGTAAAATAATTGTCGAGATAGGGGTGGGGTTGTCCCGCCCAATAATTGAATCACGAAAACGGTGCGAGACGTTTCGCAGCCTCGCCTCTACGATAGTGATCACAACTTACCGGAGGAGAAAATGCCATACCTAGTCCGTGACTGGATGTCCAGCCCTGTTGTTGTTGTTGACCCTGATTCAAGCGTATCCTATGCGTTGACGCTGATGCGCCGCCGCAAAATCCACAGCGTGATCGTGGATATCAGTGATAAGAATCCCGCCTACGGGATCGTCACCACCACCGACATCCGCGACAAGATCGTGGCTGAGGACCGCAACCCGGCCGAGACGACGGTGCGTGAGATCATGTCGGGTCCCATTGTCACTGCTAGAGCGGAGTGGTCGCTCAAGGAATGTTCGCGCGTGATGCAGGAAAAACACATTCACCACCTGCCGGTGGCAGATGAAAGCGGTACGCTGGTTGGTTTGATCTCTGCTACGGATATTTTTATGTCTGTGGAAGAACAAGGATGGGTGGATAAGGAAAAATAAGGCGTGCCATGCCAAAGCAAAAATACTACGTCGTTTGGAAGGGGCGCAAGACCGGCATCTTCACATCCTGGGCGGAGTGTGAGAAGCAAGTGAAGGGTTTTGTCGCGGCAGAATATAAGGCGTTTGGCACTCTCAAAGAAGCAGAATCAGCCTTCAAGTCTGGGTATGAAGCGTATAAGGGGAAGTCGTCCTCTTTCGGGAAATGGAAAGAAGCCAGCGTAAAGCCCATCCTCCCTTCCATTTGTGTTGACGCGGCTTGCAGTGGTTCGCCGGGCAAGTTGGAATATCGCGGTGTGTTCCTTGAGTCAGGCAGGGAATTTTTTCACGTTGGACCGTTCCCGGATGCCACGAACAATGTGGGGGAGTTCCTGGCGATCGTCCACGCGTTGACGTGGCTGATGAAACACGAAAAACATTTGCCGGTTTATTCCGATTCTGAAAACGCCATCGCGTGGGTGTATACAGGGGAGTGCAACACCAAACTCAAACACACGGGATTCAACGCGCCGATCTTTATGTTGATACGGAGTGCCGAGAATTGGCTGGCGGAAAATGAACTGCGTGACGATGCGGTCTTGAAATGGAAAACTGATCTGTGGGGCGAAAACCCGGCGGATTTTGGGAGAAAATGAAATCAAGGATGAATTACGAAAGATCAAGGATGCATTATGAAGACAGTCCTGCTTGTCATTGACATTCAGAACGACTATTTTCCCGGCGGCAAGTTCCCGCTGGTGAACCCGGAAGAAGCTTCGAAGAACGCGTATCAACTGCTCCAATGCTTCCGTGAGCATGGTGGACATCATGTCCATATCCAGCATATTTCACTCAAACCTGACGCGGCTTTCTTCATCAAAGGCGATAGCGGCTCGGATATTCACGATTCTGTGGCGCACTTTGAAGGTGAGCCGATCGTTTATAAGCATTACCCCAATTCTTTCCGTGAAACAGATTTGCTGGATGTATTGAAGGAGTGGGAGATCGAACGCGCTGTCATTTGCGGCATGATGACTCACATGTGCGTGGATGCCACCGTGCGCGCCGCCGCCGACCTTGGCTTTCAAGTCCTTCTCGCAGAAGATGCCTGCACAACGCGTGACCTGACCTACGGTGATACGCTCATCTCTGCAGATTTGGTTCATAAATCGTTTCTTGCCGCGTTGAAATCCTATGGCAAGGTGATGAAGACGGAAGAGATACTTGCGTTGCTTGCGGCGGAGATGGTCAAGTAATTTTCTTAACCATTCTTTGCGCTAATCCAAAATTCAATATCAATAATCGTAAATCAAAAAACTGGAAATCAACATGACAACCCTCGACCCTGAAAAACAGAAAAAAGCCAAACAATATGCCCGCCTCCGCCGCCGTTTGTGGCTGGCAGATACCGCCTTTAGCGCGGTCTATGCCTTTGCCTGGTTGTTCCTCGGCTGGGCAATTTCCCTGCGCGAGTGGCTGAGTGCATTCACCACCAATGAATGGATTCTCGTGCCTGCCTTCGTTGTGGCGTTCGGCGGAGCCTATTTCCTCGTTAACCTGCCCCTCAGTTATTACAGCGGATTTGTCCTTCCGCATCGTTTCGGCCAATCCAACCAGACGCTCAAAGACTGGATCGTTGACCAGCTCAAGGGAATTGCGGTCGGCGCACCTCTCGGCTTGATCCTGCTCGAACTGCTTTACCTTGCCTTGAGAGTTACCGGCGATCTGTGGTGGCTGTGGGCGGCTGGCGGAATGCTGGTCTTCAGCGTATTACTCTCCAATCTTGCGCCGATCCTCATCATGCCGTTATTCAACAAATTTGTACCCCTCGGGGATGAACATCAGGAACTCGCTGACCGCTTGATGACGCTTGCAGAGCGCGCGAACACAAAAGTGCGCGGTGTCTTCAAATTTGACATGTCCAAACGGACGAAATCCGCCAATGCCGCGTTGACTGGCATAGGCAATACGCGCCGCATCGTGTTGGGAGATACGCTCATCAATGAGTTTTCAACAGACGAGATCGAGACTGTACTGGCACACGAGTTAGGTCATCATGTCAATCGCGATATCCCGTTGTTGATTGTCATGGGCGCGGTCGGTACTACTTTAGGTTTATATCTAGCATCGCTGGGATTGGATTGGGCTGTGGGATATTTTGGGTTTACGTCCGTCGCGGATGTTGCCGCGTTCCCTGCGTTGGGTATCGTCCTGGGCGCGTTTGGTCTCGTCACGATGCCGCTTGAGAACGCTGTATCCCGCTGGAGGGAGAGAAAGGCTGACGATTACGCGTTACAGGCTACGGGTAAGAAGGAAGCGTTCGCGTCTGCTTTTACGCGGCTGGCGAATCAAAATCTTGGAGATGTCGATCCTGAAAAATGGGTGGTCTTTCTTTTCTATTCACATCCCCCGTTGGGTGAACGCATCGCAAAAGCACAAAACTGGAAGGCGGCTTGAATTCACGTTACTCAGCCTGCGTCCAGGTTTTTCGCTGAACCAGGATCGGGATCAATACAACCAGCGCGATAACTGCTCCCATGACCACGATCCCATCGGTGGAGCCGACCACGGAACGGTCTTCCCCATCAGGAGGGGTGGGTGTGGTTTGAAGGAAGAATGCCGCAGTGGTCGAGTAATTCGGACCTGATATTCTTGCAGTGTAAGTGACCGCCGCACTGGAAACCGCAATTAACAGGCTTAACACAATGATCATAGCAGGACGGATGAGGCGTTTCATAAAGCGACTGTAGTATAACATGCAGGGTCTGTGTTGTTTGAACTGACCGTTCTTTTGCAGTATAATCGCCCCCGTTGCTGGCGGGGTCAGCAGCATGAGGAGATGAGTTGAATATTTGCTTTCCGGGTTCATGATTTAAAATTATCAACAACTCGTCCTGATCGCATCCTTGATGATGATTGGGGCGAGTCCGTTGTTTCTCATGCTATTTGTTATACCTGACGATCTATTTTTTTGTAGGTATCAGAACCTATAATTCGGGTTTGATTTAGTATAATTTGCAAACCATTTCAAGAATAAATCTTGTTACAGGAGCCTGCATGATCAAGAAATTGTTCGAATGGGTGATAAGCCCAATGGGGCGGATCGCTGTACTCATCGCGGTGGTGAGCATGGTCTCTCTCACTGCTTTTGGCATATATCAGAGTCAGCAGTCGCTCAAACCCCAGCCTATTCAGTTCCCGCACAGCACACATGTGAATTTACAGATTCAGTGCCTGTATTGTCATCCCGGCCCACTGCGCGGACCTTCCTCCGGACTGCCCACGCTCGAAAAATGCTGGGGATGTCATCAGCAGATCGCCAAAACCGATACGAGTGAGTTGTTGAGACCCATGCGCGAGGCGATCGCGAACGGCACGAATTTTGTCTGGGTGCCCGTAGCGCAAGTGCCGGATTTTGTCCACTACAACCACCGTCCGCACATTGCGGCTGGCTTGAACTGCGAGGACTGTCACGGCGACGTGCGCCAGATGGGAATTTACGAGAACCCGCAGGTGTTGAACATGGGCTGGTGCCTGAAATGTCACAAGGAAACAGCCGGTGACGATCAGGAAAAACTCAACAAACTCACCGATTGCGGAACATGTCATTATTAAACCGGGTGAAAAGGAAGATATTATGAGCAAACAGATTTCCCGGCGTGATTTTCTCAAATTAGCCACTGCAGGCGCGGCGACCACAGCGGTATTGACCGGCTGCGGTCCCGCCTCGCGTTATGTTGACCGTGAACCATACCGCAAAATGCCTGAATATACCTACAATGGCTTGAGCACATATTACGCCACAACCTGCCGCGAATGTGCCGCGGCTTGCGGACTCGTCGTTCGCACCATGCAGGGACGCGCTATCAAAGTGGAGGGCAACGCGGGCAACCCTGTAAACCTCGGCAAGACCTGTGCGCGGGGACAGGCAACTTTGCAGGGATTATATAACCCTGACCGCGTAGAAAACCCTACAGACCAATCCAATGGAAGCCAGATGGATTGGAATGCCGCCATTCAGATCGTTTCCGACGCGCTAAAGAACAACGACCCGTCCGATATCGCATTCCTGATGGGCATGGCGCCGGATCATCTCTTCGACCTTGTGTCTGATCTCGCGCAAGCAATCGGCGCCCCGGCCCCGGTCCGTTTTGGCGCATTGAGCATGTTCGAGTCGCGCGCCACATTGGGCAAGGCGGCCGAAAACCTGCTCGGTCAAAACGGCATGCCATTTTTCGATCTCGCCAATGCAGACATCGTCCTGTCGTTCGGCGCGAATTTCCTCGAAACCTGGCTTTCGCCGGTTGCATTCACCCGCGATTTCGCAAAAATGCGCCGTGGGAATCCGAAACAACGCGGTTATTTCATCCAGTTTGAATCACGGATGTCGCAAACTGCCTCCAAAGCGGACGAATGGATCCCGCTTCGCCCCGGGACCGAGGGCTTGGTCGCGCTTGCCATCGGCAGACTCGTCGCTGAGGCAAAAGGCGGCACTCTTCCGCGAGCCTTTGCCTCCGTGGACCCACTGACGGTTGCATCTGATTCCGGTGTAAAACTTGAAACTCTTGAGCATATCGCTAATTTGCTCCTTGACGCACACCATCCGCTGGCAATTCCAGGCGGGGCGGCGTTGGGTCAGAGCAACGGACTATCCACTGCTGAGGCGGTCCTGGCGCTGAACGCACTTGTTGATAACTTCGGCAAACCCGGCGGCGTTTCACTTTCCCCGCTTTCGCCTAACCAGGATACCTATCATCGTCCTGCGAACGCAAAGGAGATGACAGACTTTATCGCGAAGATGAAGAGCGGCAGCGTGAAGGTTTTGTTCGTACATGGTGTCAATCCAGTGTTTGAGTTGCCTTCCCATTTTGGATTTGCTGATGCACTTGCATCTGTTTCGCAGGTTGTTTCGTTTGCGACATTCAAGGATGAAACGGCGGCTGTCTCAAATTATGTTTTCCCCGACCATCACGGACTTGAGTCCTGGGGTTACCAGCGTACCGTGACCGGCACAGATCAATCCGTTCTGTCCGGCGCACAGCCTGTTGTCTCTCCGTATTTCAACACACGCGCGACTGCAGATGTGTTCATTGCCGCCGCGCAAATGGCTGGCGGTAAATTTGCAGAAGCCCTTCCATTTGCCGATGAGGTCGAGTTCATTCAGAGCAAACTCGCGGCGTTTATTGGTGTAGAGGGTTCCTTCACCGCCCCGGAGATCAACACTTTTTCTGCCTACTTCCAACAGTATGGCGGCTGGTGGACGAATGTTGAACTCACAGCACCCTCGGCTTCCAGCGCGCTGGGCAGGAGTGTGAAAGTTGGCGGAGCCGAGTTCGAAGGTAACGGTGAGTTTTACTTCCTGCCGTTCGTCTCACCGACATTGGGCGAGGCCGGAGCGAACAAACCCTGGTTGCAGGAATTGCCCGACCCAACAACGACGGTCATGTGGAATACATGGGTAGAGATGAACCCTGAAACCGCGCATGAACTCCACATCGAGAACGATGACATCCTCGAGATCGTGAGCGAGGTTGGGAGCGTGGAAGCGCCCGTTTATTTGTACCCAGCCATACGTCCAGATGTGATCGCCATGCCCTTTGGGCAGGGTCATACTGCTTATGGTCAGTTTGCAGCCGGGCGTGGCGTGAATCCCGCGGATGTTTTGGGAGTCCGTTTCAATGAGGCGGGTGATCTCGCATTTGCAGGCATGAAGGTCGAAGTGAATCCGACCGGCAGAAAACAAATTTTGTCCCGCCTGGAGAGCCGCATCGGTGTATATGGCGAGGGACTGGGTGAGGAGCATTAATCATGGCGACTGAATTGAAAATTCCTGAGTTCAAGATGGCTGAAGAAGAGTCCGGCAAGTGGGGTATGGTCATCGATATGGATATCTGCACGGGCTGCCAGGCTTGCGTTGCCGCGTGTGCGATGGAGAACAACGTCCCCTACGTTGGCGAGGAGGATGCGGCGTATGGTCGATCGATGCACTGGATCCGCACGGAGCGTTTCTGGGAGGGAGAGTATCCCGAGGTCAAGATGACGGAGTATCAGCCCATGCTCTGCCAGCAATGCGGACATGCCCCCTGTGAGCCGGTCTGCCCTGCATTTGCCACAGTGCAAAGCCAGTCGGAGAAATTGAATCTGCAGGTCTATAACCGTTGTGTTGGCACGCGTTACTGTGCGAACAACTGTCCGTACCAGGTGCGTTCCTTCAACTGGCGGGACTATCAGGACAGCCGCGAACGCCCTGAGATCACCATCCTTGCCAACCAGTTCAACCCGGATGTCACCGTGCGGAGACGTGGTGTCATGGAAAAATGCACGTTTTGCATCCAACGCATCCACAAGGCTCAGGACAAGGCGAAATCCGAGGGACGCGAAGTGGAAGACGGCGAATTCACGACCGCCTGTGCGCAAGCCTGCCCGGCGAGCGCGATCACTTTTGGGCGCGTGGATCATCACGAAAGCCTGGTTGTACAACTGGCTCGCTCACCCCGCGCCGAACACCATCTTGAAGAGTTGGGCACGCTTCCGCGTGTGACCTATCTCAAGGGAGCGTAACAATATGGCTGATAACAATAAACATACCGAGCAGGCTCACAAGTCGCACGAGGAACACCTGCGCGAAAATCATCTCATGCTCGACCCCATGCCGCGCGGCGAGATGAACGCGATGGTGATGGAATCGATGAACACCACCTCGTGGAAGTTCTGGGTCGTTTTCGGTCTGCTTGCAGCAGTGGTTGTCTATGGATTGTTCTACAAGTGGGGCGTGATGATCGTGGAAGGGCTGTGGGTGGCTGGTGTCAACCGCCCGGCTTACTGGGGTATCTTCCTCGTCAATACCGTCTTCTGGATCGGCATCAGCCACGCAGGGACGTTCATCTCTGCCATCCTGCGCGTCTTCAAGGCGGAGTTCCGCCGTCCGTTCACGCGCGCGGCTGAATTGATGACCACCTTCGGATTGATACAGGCTGGTTGCAGTATCTTCATGCACATGGGCCGTGTCTGGCTTTCCTATTGGCTCATGCCTATCCCCAATCAGCGCGAACTATGGCCTAACTTCCATTCGCCCCTTTCCTGGGATCTGCTGGCGATCACCACCTACCTGCTTTCTTCAACGATGTACCTCTTCCTGCCGCTCATCCCAGATCTTGCGATGGCGCGCGACAAGTCCACGGGCTGGCGCAAAACCTTCTATAGAATACTGGCGCTCGGTTTCAGGGGCACCGAGGGCGAATGGACACATCTGCGCAACGCGTTGAGCATCTTTGCCTTTGCGATCATCCCGGTAATGTTCTCCGTCCACACAATCGTTTCCTGGGACTTTGCCATGGCAACCCGGCCGGGCTGGAGTTCCACGGTCTTCGGTCCCTACTTTGTGGTTGGGGCTCTACATTCCGGCATGGGGGCGGTCGTGATGGTTCTGGCGGTTGTGCGCGGCACAATGAAGCACATGAAATATTTCATCCGCCCGGAGCATTTCGAAGCCATCGGCAAGCTGATGCTGATTATCTCCATGGGCTGGGCTTACTTCTTTTTCAACGATTACATCGTCCAGTGGTACGGCGGCGATAAATGGACGAAAACCCTGCTCCACTGGCATGAAGCTGGTCCG
>DATDAG010000547.1:0-7075 GCA_036525495.1 Anaerolineales bacterium | reverse complement strand
GGCAGGATGCGGGCATCACTCACTATCGCTTCGAGTTGGGTGTGGGATGTTTCTGTCCGTTCAGGAGCCAGATGCCGATGACCGTGGAAGTGCAAAACGGCGAGATCGTTTCGATGGTTGACGCCAACGGAGAATTATTCGTTGTGGATGACCCAATGAGCGAATTCATCTTGAAATACGCGACGATCGATCGCATCTTTTCGGAACTTGGGTCTGATCCTGTCCGAGAAGCTGACAAGCTCACAGTAACTTATGATCCAACCTACGGCTTCCCCGCAGATGTAGTCATTGACTTCATCGAACTCGCCATAGACGATGAGTTGTATCTCTCGGTGTCAGCGTTTGAACCTCTTCCTTGAGCAGAGGCAACTGTCGCTCAGGAATCAAGCGGAATCAAAAAGACCCTGAAGGTTTCCGGAAACCTTCAGGGTCTTTCGCCTAATTATATGGTTGAGTCCATTGACGCAGGACATCCCCGTCTGCGATCAGTATGCGCCGGTCTTCCATACGGATTGCGCCGCTTTTTTCCAGCTCCTTCAAGGAGCGGGAGACAACCTCGCGCACGGTTCCAAGACGCGCCGCAAGTTGTTCCTGGGTCCAATGCGGGCGCGGTTCTTCAATGGGCATTTCAGTAATGAGCCGCGCAAGTCGATGTGTGACTTGATAGAACGCCATCTCGCTGACCTTGCCCACGAGGTTGCGCAGGTTCTGCCCGAACTTGCTCAGGATCTTCAAGGCAAATTCGGGGTTGGCTTTGATAAGTTCGCGCAAGGTATGCGCATCCACCACCCAGGAGCGCGTAGTCTCGAGTGCCTCCACATTGACCGGGTTCGCCCCCCCATCGAACGCAGGCACCTCATTGCATGTCGCGCCTTCCGTCAATACGGTAATGATATATTGCCTGCCCTGAGGGGAGACGCGGTAGAGTTTCACGCTCCCGCTTTCAAGAATGTGCAAGCCGGCGCAAGGATCACCCTCCCAAAACAACACATCGCCGCGTTCAAATTCATGTAATTTTGTGTTTTCCGCGATTTTCTTCAAAACATTATCTGGAAGTTCATCGAAATACTGGTTGGATTGCAGAGTTTTGAGTTTTTCGGTTTTGGATACTTTTACAAGTTTCATACAGACTCTATATTTCACCCAACAAGACACGATCCGCGCCGCGGTCTATTTCCCAGGGATAGACGATGAACGCATCGGTGACTGCGGCGTAGTAATCCGGGCGTACCTGACCGAATAGGTTACGGTATGGGTTGAAGTGTAAGACGCACGTTTCGGGAAACCCACCTGCACCAGAAACGCGATTCTTTACAGCTGTGATCGTCCTGCCCGAACCCCAAACATCGTCAACAATGAGCGTGGGTCTGCCACGCAGTTTATCCTCCGCGGGGAACTGAATGAACTCGGGCCACACCATAAGCTTTGACTTTTCGCTTTCAGTCTGTGCGGGGAAGTCCACCGCGGCGGTCAAGACGTGCGTAATGTCCATCGCTTCAGAGAGCAGACCACCAGGAACAATGCCCCCGCGCGTGACGATGACCATTGCAGTGAACTCGCGCTTGAACTGCGGGATGAGATGGTCAATAAGGCGGTCCAACTCATCCCATGAAACCATTTCGCGACGGGGTTGATTTCGTTGTGGTTGCATTCTATTCCTATCAGGTTATCTTTTCCCATCCATCACACAAGGAAAGATGAAAGAGGAAGGACATTTTATCATTATGCCAACACCGCCGCCAACGGTCCAGGCGCTGCGATCTGAACGGCTTGACCAGCCGCTTGCGCTTTTTCAACATCACGCGCCCAAATGTACAGACAGGTGTGATAGGCAATGGATGTGTACGAACTGACAACGCTGGCGATCATCACAAACGTAAAAAAGATCAACGCTCCAATGGCGATGCCAATGATCGTCAATGCTCCGAACCCGCCGGTAAGGTATGCCGCTCCGCCACCTATGACCAATGCAATGACAAATCCGCCGAAGCCAAGCAGGAAACCGATCAAACCGGTCACCCAGCGCACGCCGACCGTGCTGATACCGATCAAAAGCAAATTCTCTTTTGTAATATTCAATACTCTTTGCATTGCGCTTTTGAGATTCAGGTCGTCTATGACCATGGCGGGCAAAATGAGATAGGAAGCCTCCGTCCATAAGACCTCGAACAAGTTCGCCGCGCCTCGGATCAGACCCGAAGCAATTCCGCCGCGTCTGCGGTTGCGGTTCGCGGCATTCTTGAGCATGTTGACAACGGTCGAAGCCGCGGCGAGCGTGAGGAGATCGAAAAAGTCGCGGCGAATGATCCCCCATGCTTTGTCCATTCTGCCATCGCCTTCCGAAAGATAACCAAAGATCAGGTAGGCTGTCATACCTGAGAAAATATAACTGACTACAAACTGCACAAAGACCATAACCGCGCCCATCACAGCCATGATGATGTTCCCGATCTGCGAACCACCAAAGAAAACGCCTGCGATGGCGATGGGAATGATACCGATAACCGAAACGATCATCCCAACGATCAGGGCGTAGATCGAGGGCTTGAGCAGGTCTTTGTCCTTGAATGCCATGCTCCAGGCTTGTTTTAGGAACGACCAACCACGTGAAAAAGATTGCATGATGTCTCCTCTGACACTTCAGTCATTGCGATTATAGCAAACTTACAGGATCCACTTCGACCCGCCAGCCATCGAGTTTTATATCGCGCAACAACTCGCTCGGATTCGATTCGCGCAGGACGATTTGCCAGCGATACACTCCTCCCACCTTCGCAAAGAAACATGGGACTGGACCGATTACTGCCGAGGACCTACTATTGATTCCAGACAACTTCCCCGCCACCCTCATCGCTTCCTTCTCAGCCGAAGCCTGATCCCGATCTCGGTATTCAAGTCTTACCAGACGCGTGAAAGGCGGATAGCCCAGGCGTTTGCGTTGCCCCAACTCGTATTCATAGAACCCATTCACATCATGTTCCGCCGCGGACTGAATGACTTGATTTTCAGGGTCAAACGTTTGCAGGACAACCTTCCCGCCGCGCTCACTACGTCCCGCCCGACCTGCGACCTGGGTCAACACCTGGAAGACCCTCTCGCCCGCAAACGGATCGGGTAAATGCAAGCCTACATCCGCAAGCACGATGCCAACGAGCGTGACCATTGGGAGGTCAAGCCCCTTGGCGAGCATTTGAGTGCCGATCAACACATCGGCCTTGTGGTTGGCAAAGTGAGTCAGGATCATTTCGTGCGCGTCTTTTTTACGAGTAGTGTCCCAATCCCAGCGCAGTGTCTTTGTTTTGGGGAACAACATATTGATCTCTGTTTCAACCTTTTCACTGCCGAGTCCATACTCGCGGATTTGTTTTCCGCCGCATGATGGGCAACTTTTGGGCTTGCCGCGTTCGTATCCGCAAGTGTGACATGCCAGGCGTTCTTTATCTTCCACGTGAAAAGTAAGAGGGGAGTCGCAATTG
Organism: Anaerolineales bacterium; assembly: GCA_036525495.1. GTDB lineage: Bacteria > Chloroflexota > Anaerolineae > Anaerolineales > Villigracilaceae > Defluviilinea. Next base: position 3,599 of record DATDAG010000547.1, on the reverse strand, counting down.
GGACATTTCAATACGTGTCCGCAATCACGGCAGAAGACATATGTGGCTGTCCCTCGTCGGTTGAGAAAGAGAATGGCTTGCTCACCCCGTCTCAGGGTGGACTCAAGCTCCTTGAGCAAAAGCCTGCTAAAGATCCCGCGATGACCCGCTTTTAATTCATCCCGCATATCTACAATGTGGACTGGAGGAAGACCTCCGAGGTCTTTAAATGCATCGGGGGTCTTAATCCGTTTGGGTAAATCCAATTTTTGAATTTGATTTGTCTCTGCGTGATGTCGTTGAATAACAGTTGGCGTGGCGGAACCTAACACGCACACCGCGCCGCACATACGCGCATATGTTTGCGCCGCATTGACCGCGTGATAGAACGGCGGGTCGGACTGATGATACGATGAGTCGTGACACTCGTCTGCAACGATGAGACCGATGTTCAGCAACGGTGCAAACAAGGCACTGCGCGCGCCGATGATAATCTTGAGTTGACCCGTACGCGCACGCCGCCAGGTATCGTATCGCTCACCTTCCGAAAGTTTGGAATGAACAAGCCCGACCTGCCCGGGGAAACGGCTCAAAAATCGCCGTACCGTCTGGGGCGTAAGGGCAATCTCAGGGACGAGGATGATCGCCTGCTCACCGCGCTTGATAACTTCCTGCGCGGCGCGAATATAAATTTCTGTTTTACCTGATCCCGTTACTCCTTGCAAAAGAAACGGTGTTTGCACGTTGGATGAAGAAATTACGTTCACGATTTCTTTCAACGCGACACTCTGCTCTGGCGTCAACTCGACAACTTTATAACTTTCTATCTCTCTACTTTCCACCCTCTGCAACGGATCACGGAATATTTCATTCTCAAATAATCTAATCAAGCCGCGCTCTTCCAGCACTTGCAGGTCATTGAGCTTGCACCCGCTTTCGGCATAGACCCACGAAACGTTGACTGCATCTGTCTGCTCGATCAAGAATCGCAACGCGGACTGCCTGCGAGAAATTGTTTGCTTCGTGCCGAGCGAGTCCATCGCCGCTTCCGCTTCTTCGGGTGGAACTGACAACTGCGCGACGCGAATATATTTTGTCCTCACCCGAGGGGGAGGCAGAATGCTCTTCGCGGATAGCACCCCTTTCCGCACAAGAAAACCTGCTGTCTTGTGCCAATCCACTTTGGCAAAATGGGAGTCGATCTGGCGTCCGCGGAGAGGTCCGCGCTCCCGCAGTAACTTTAGGATACGGGATTCAATGGTAGTTTTTTGCGGGACGTATTCTGGAATCCGTAATTCGTAAAGGGTATCCACCTGTTGACTCAACCCCACCGGCAAAAACAATCCGACAACCGCTGCCAACGGCGCAAGTGTGGATTTCGCCATCTCCTCCGCCAACGCGATCTGCGCCTGCGTGAACACAGGTTCAGGGTCAACGAGTTCAATGATTTCTTTCACTTCCTGCACAGACGGCTGGCGGATAAAGCGAAGAATTACGCCCTGCACAGTCTGCCTCCCAAATGGAACGATGACCAGATGCCCGACGCCTGCCTCCCCTGCTAGAGACTCAGGAACGGCATAATCGAACACACCCGAAACAGCAGGTACGTTGACAACGATCTGAACAAAGGGTTTCATTGGCATGATTGTATCGTGAATGCACCGAGTGTGGACATGGGCGGCAAACTGATGGTTTTTCTATCAAATACGGAATGGTCAATACGAAAGACAAAAATATGATAAACTGTTTTCAGGGTATATCAGGTCGTATTTCATTATTTTGAGTCTCGCCCTGTAACTGAGGGCAAAACAAGAAACACTGCATATTGGATAATCACGATCCTAACGCCAACACCATTATCGTTAATTGGTTCTTTAGCAGAATTTGGTTTTGTTTTTATTCGTATTAGGTCGTAACAGTCAATTCATTGACTGTTACGATTACCAAATCGAAGAAAACACAGCCTATCTTCAAGGTCTATTTGTCCGCCTTTGTCATGGAAAATGGAGGTGCTACATGATATCGTATCTTGAAAAATTCCCGAGAACAGCTGAAACTAAAATCCGTTTTAGATGCAGAACCATAACTTCAAGATTGATAATTATCATTCCGGTGTTCATTCTCTTGTCGGCGTGTCAATCTTCAGAACTGGCAGAGCCAACATCCATTCCCACACCCACAGTTGTCCCAACATCTACTCCCAACCCAACCGCTACGCCCATCCCAACCGACACCCAGGTCCCTACACAAACGCCAACCGCTCTTCCAGAGGGCGTTGAACGGATCACCATGAAGACACCAGATAATGTGGACTTAATTGGTTTTCTTCATCAACCCGAAGTGCCTCTGGATGACGGTCTAGTAGTTGTGCTTGCGCATGGGCATACGCAATCCCATAAGGAGTGGGCTGATTTTGAAAAAATACTGATCGATAACGGAATCACCACGATGGCATTTGACTTTCGCGGGCATGGAGAATCAGGCGGTTCTGATCTGTTTTCGACGATAGGGATCGACATCACCACAGTGGTTGAATTCTTAAAACAAAGAGGGTATGAAAGAATTGCTTGCATTGGGTCAAGTATGGGAGGTTCAGCATGTGCGGCTGGCTCCATCGAAGGAGACATAGATGGACTGGTTATGCTTTCGAGCCCAATGAATCTGGGCAGGGGTTCCAGATTGATCAAGAAGCGAGATTTTCAGGCTTTATCGATACCAAAAATTATTATGTTTACTGAAAATGATTACATAGCTTTTGCTCTTGAAGAAATTGATTCTTATTACGAGACTGCAGATGATGCGGGAGAACCCAAAGATGTCTATATTTACCCCGGAATTGCCCATGGCAGTGGGTTATTTTACGACGAACAGGGTGACCAGGTAATTACAATATTGCTGGATTTTGTGAAAGCCCTTGCTGAATGAACTGCTGTTTATAATCAATCCCCATCCCGCACAAGGAACCTGCCGTCTTGCGCCAATTCATCTTGGCAAATGGGGAGTTGATCTGCCGTCCGCCGCGGAGAGATTCTCGTTCTTACAGTAATTTTATTATTCGAGATTCGATTGTCGATTCTGAGATATGTAATTCGTATTCACTTGCTTGCTCAAGCCCACAGGCAAGAATAATCCCAGTACCGCCGCCAGCGCGATCTGCACCTGCGTGAGCACAAGATCAGGGTCAACGAGTTATGACCTATTTCACCTCCTACACAGACGACTGGTTTTAAGTACGGCATAATCAAACACACCAGAAACAGACGGACCGTTGACAACGATTTGAACAAAGGTTATGGTTTTCTCATTATCGCTTGACAAACTGTAAAAAGTGGATCCTGCTCGGTAGAATTGCAATTGGACAAAAGCAAAAGACCGAGGAGGATCTGAAATGAAGTATAGCACCGCGAAGCTCGAGCAAGAACTGAATGCTGGTGGCATGGAGTATGATCAAGGCAGTGTGTATGACCGCTTCTGTAAACTAAGCGAGCTTCGGGGCGTGAATGGGAAACGCTATGAATTGGAAGGCGTACTGACCATTGTGGTGTTGGCGAAGTTGTATGGAGAAGATAAGCCGATGGGGATTGCAGAGTGGGCGAAACATCGAAAAGAGGAGTTGGTCA
>DATDAG010000546.1:0-2392 GCA_036525495.1 Anaerolineales bacterium | reverse complement strand
ATGCGGATATCTTGTAAGACAATTCGAGAAAAGCAATGCGATTAACTTGTCTGCTGTTTTCAGTTCTGTTTCTGGCGGGGTGTGGTAAGTCGATCCCGTTTGATGCGTATCGGATTGAGAGTGAAAAGACGTTTATCGTTTCCGGGAGCGTTGAGAAACTGTGTGCGACTCTTTCCGAGGTGGCGAAGGAGTATCAACTGATTGAACAAAAGCCTCGCTGGGACACGACCTTGTGTTATTTCATGAATGAGGTGGATGGGCATCATTTGCTTCTGGGTGCCCGGCGGCTGGAGGGAAATATTGTGGTGGTTATCACCGCCTGGAATCGGGATGAGGAGCACAAGGCCTTGACGGCCCGTGTGATCCGCGCGCTGACAGCCGCCTATCCCGACTTCGATCCGACTCCCATGTCCTATGTCCGTAAATGAAAGTAACCGTCACCGGGTTTATTAAAAAAGTTACTGTGGTTTAGGTGAAGGCTCAACGGCAGGTTTGAGATCATCTACTTGGTGGGATTGCTTGGGTTGCTGGGTTTCTTTCCAAGTCGGATCTGTAGTTTCTCCTTTGCGCACATGGTGCAGGCCGGGGTTGCAACCACCCAGCGATACAACCAGTGTTAAAAGAAGGGCAACGAGTGTGGGTCGTGCGATCAACGTTCTGATTGATGGGAATGTTGTCATCTTACATATCCTCCTTGTCGATCAGCTTACGGGTTTCCTCTGCGGCTTGATGAAATGCAAGTTGAGCGCTTTTGAGAAGACGGCTCTCGAAAAGAAAATCGGGCCATGCTATCGCAAACGAGGAATCCTCACCCACGAACCGTCTTTTAAATGTTTTGCCCTGCCTGGGCAGGGTTATGCTGACATCGAGGATGGTAACGGCGGTTAGATCTGCTCCCCAGAATCCGACATCGGGCTCCACGAAGAATTGGTCCGCAGTGATTGAGATACTGGGATCGTCAGTATTTCCTCCGCTGACATCGAGGCCGACGCTCTTGAGCTCAAGTTTGGCGGCATTAGTCAACCACCTCCGCGCTTTGGGGTCCGTGAATACATACGCTGTATCCATGCCGTACCCATTCTTTTTGACGCCAACGGCTTGAGGCTTATTGCGTATCGTTGGCTTCAACTTCAGACTTTTCCAAACAATGCGTTTAGTCTCAGAAAAAGAAGAACCCCGTTGAGGGTCAAGACTATAAGGCGTATCCATGGTGAAGTTTGTAATAGCGCATCCAGCAAAGGCCCACGCGAACACAGCCAAGAAACAAATCCTTGTCATAGTCCCCTCCCTCTTTGATTTAACTTAAACGCCCCTTCAGTTGGTGATAACGGGCTATTGTCCTGAAAATAGAGCCCCAATGTATATTTATTTTTCAGCTTTTCAATACCCTGAAAGGACTGAATCGTCAGAGCAGGGCAATTTAAGCGCAGAATAGTTCAGTTTTTTTAACGATTGATAGGGATTTGTTTGTACTTCCTGCTTCTCTTGCAAGAGAACAAGTATTCGTGCTTAATATGCGTTATGAAAGTAACCATCGCAGGATTTCATCAGGATGAAGAAGCGTATTGGGTGGCGGACTTGTCCTGCGGGCATACCCGTCACTTCCGCCACAACCCGCCCTGGCAGGTGCGGGAATGGGGCACCACGCCCGAAGGCCGCGCCCGGTTCCTCGGCACCGAACTGGACTGCAAAGAGTGTGACCCACCGCGGAACACATAAAACCCAGATCCTTCGCTAGAGCTCAGGATGACAACTATTTTCCCCTCCTTACGAAGGAGGGGTATATTTTTTGTCGCCCTTTCCTTTTTTTCTGCCTCTTATTCCGCTCCGTACAGCCTTAGCAGGAGGGCGATGCCTTCGCGGTCCTTCACGCCCGGCCATTTGTAAGCGGTGATCAGCGGGGTGAATCCGTTGGTGGCGACGACGTTCGGGTCGGCTCCGTTGTCGAGAAGCACGGCAATGACATTCTTGTGGCTGTAGGAGATAGCCAGGTGCAGGGGCATGGCGCCGTTCATGTTCATCTGGTCGATGAGCGCGCCGTGCTGGATCAACAGAGCCGCCGCTTCTGCCTGTCCCTTGATGGCCGCCCAATGCAGAACGGTATCCGGGAACTGCCGGGTGTTGACATCGGCGCCATATTCGATGAGCAATCTTAATACCTCAAGATGCCCGCCCGCAGTTGCGGAGTGCTGGGCTGTCCAACCTAAGTGATTGGCCGTTTTGACGTCGGCCCCCCGCAGGATCAACTCTTCCGCTACTTGGGTATAGCCCCGTTCGATAGAAATCAACAGCGGTCCCCATCCATCGACGGATTTGGCGTCGATCGAAGCCCCGGCATCGAGAAGCAGTTTAATCATTTCCACTTGGTTGCAGTCGGCGGCGTAATACAGCG
>DATDAG010000545.1:0-3390 GCA_036525495.1 Anaerolineales bacterium | reverse complement strand
GACCTGCCCAATGAGCCCGAACCTGCCCTCGTCGTCACCGGCTGCAGGCTGGACGGCGACGCGCTTCCGCTCAGGTTTTACGGTGCAACCAATGCCATGACGGAAGACATCGGTGAAGCCATGCTCACCGGCGTGGAGATCCCCACAGAGGGTTGTTGGGAGATCAAGGGACAATATAAAAAAGCAGAATTATCGTTTGTTGTGTGGGTGGTTCCTGAATTTTAAAGATGTCCGAAGTCTACGAGACTTCGGACATCTTATCTCATTCTATCGCCTCACGCAATTTGCTCGCAAGCTTTCCGAAATGAGACGTGTAACGCATATCGTCGTTACGTGGACGCGGCAGATCAACTTTCACGTCCACTTTTATTTTACCGGGGCGTTGGGTCAGCACAAGGACACGGTCTGCCAGAAACAATGACTCGTTGATCGAATGGGTCACCATGATGACGGTCTTTCGACGCGCCTGCCAGACGCGCGAGAGTTCGGTCCACATGCGTTCGCGGGTCATTGCATCCAGTGAAGCAAAAGGCTCATCGAGCAGGAGCAGGTCGGGGTCATGGATGAGCGCCCGCGCAATCGCCACGCGTTGCGCCATCCCGCCGGAGAGATCGCGCGGGAGTGAATCTTCCCAGCCCTGTAATCCCACCAGTTCGATCATCTCCTGAGTCTTTGAACGGGCGGTCGCCTCATCCACACCTTTTACTTCGAGCGGAAGTTTTATGTTCTCCGTCACTGTGCGCCACTGCATCAGGTTCGATTGTTGAAAGACCATGCCGATGCTCGGCTGTTCGCCATGACCGAACGTGAACGAGCCTGATGTGGGCGCGATAAGACCCGCAAGGATTCGCAACAGGGTGGTCTTGCCTGAGCCCGATGGACCCAACACACAGATAAACTCGCGTGCCTGCACGTTGAATGTGATGTCGTTCAACGCGCGCAAACCGCCGTTCTCATCGGGGAAGACGGTGGTGAGGTTGCGGATGGTGAGGATGGGTTCTTGGATCATAATATTATCGTAGTAGGGGCGGGGTAACCCCGCCCCTACGTGTTACGGAATGAATTCGTTCGTGAACGCCTTGCTCAGATCCAATTCTTCTGTGAGCAAGCCCATATCGAGCAGGACATTTTGCATGTTCTCCCAGGCTTGCGGGTCGGAATAACCGAGACGTTCTGCCTGCCATTGTTCAATGGATGTAGCAAGAATCTTCTCTTGCACATCCGCATCAAGTTCGGCAAAGTTCTCGATGAACGGCTTGCTGATCTCGAACGCTTCATCGGGATGATCGAACGTGTACTGCAAGCTCTTGAGGAAGGCGCTGACGAACGCACGCACAAGTTCGGGATTTTCCGCGATCACTTTCTCACTCGCCAGCAGACCGTTCGCCGCTAGTTGTGCATAATCCGCCACACGAACCTCGGTCACCGCGATGCCCTGCGCGCGCAACTGGATCGGTTCGTTCGCCGAATAACCGACGATGATATCCTGTTGACCTGCCGCGACCAGCTCCACCTGATTGAAACCAATGGCATCGAGCGTCACGTCATCTTCACTCAACTTGCCCGCGTTCAAGACCGCGCGCAAACCGATATAGTTCGCGCCAAACAGACCGGGCAGTCCGATCTTCTTCCCTTTCAAATCCTGCGGCACGATCACGCCCGCCTCGCTCTTCGCCACCACCGACACGGGATATTGCTGATACCACGCCGCCACATACGTTACAGGCAGTCCCTCCTTGCGCGCCAGTAATACCTGCTCGCCCGAAACCACCGCGAACGGCAACTCCCCCGCTCCAACCAATTTGACTCCATTCGTCTCGAACGAGTAATCGAACTCGATCTCGATCCCCGCCTCCGCGAAATATCCCTTTTCGACCGCGACATAGAACGGTGCATATTGGATGTTGGGGATGTACCCCATCGGCAAGCGGATGTGGATCAACGCCTCATTCTGGATCTCGGTCCTGCCACACCCCGAAAGAATGATTGCCACCCCCAGCATGAGTAAAATTAATTTTCGAAACATAAAGTCTCCTTATTTCATCTCTGTCTCGGTGGTTGAGTAGGACAAGCGGTTTTCTTGTCCGTATCGAAACCACCAATATCATTTATGTAACAAATTATTTGTTCACTTGTAATCGATGGTCTCGATACGGCGGGCAAACGCAGCCTACTTGACCAACGATTTTCTATGGTTTATTCTGCCACTTCAAAAACTTATTCTCCAACAGCCTCACCGCGCCATACAAGGTCAACGCCAGCACGATGAGCGTGAACACAGCGACAAAGACCATCGGCGTGTCGTACTGAAAATCGCCGAGTTGCAGGAGGAAGCCAAGTCCCTCCTCTGCATCCACCAATTCACCGACGATCGCGCCGATTACAGACAATGTCGCGCCGACGCGAAGTCCGCCGAGGAAGACAGGCAGGGAGGCGGGTACTTCCACTTTCCAAAGGATCTGGGCGCGTGTGGCATGGAGTGAATTCATCAGATCGTACAGCGCGAGGGGTACAGCCCTGACGCCCACGATTGTATTCACCAATACAGGGAAGAACACAATCAACGCGCAGATGACCACCTTCGAGAGAATCCCATCTCCCAACCAGATGACGAGTAGGGGCGCAATAGCAATGATGGGAATCGCCTGGCTCGCCACCAGGTATGGCGACAAGACCTTCTCCAACGAACGCGACTTGGCGAGGGCATACCCGACGACGGTTGCGAAGGTTACGCCTGCGAGCAAGCCCAACACGATCTCGGTCAATGTGATCCATGTGTGATGCGGGAGACTCCCGTCGTTGATGGATCGGAGGAACCGAGTCCACACGCTGAGCGGGGAGGGCAGGATAAAGTTCGGGATGCCGCTGTAGCGCGTGAGCAGGTGCCATCCGAGCAGGAAGGCAAGCGTGGAGAGGAGAAGAGGGGTGAGTCGTTTTATCATGGTGGGCTCTCCCTCACCTGTCCTTCGGACACTCTCTCCCTGTGGGAAAGAGATTGGGGGTGAGGAGAAAACAAAAAGCGCCGCGAAGGTACGGGGCGCAGAATCAGAACTCGGTTAAGTCTGAACCGCGTTGCCGTTGCAACGAAAATCCCGAAAACAAAGTGCGTTTTCGGGACAGTCGAATCAGACTCGCGTAGAGCCTATTTCCTTCTTCTATCCAGACTGTTACTGTCGGCTCCGTAGTCGAAACGGATCATGCGCCTGGGCGCTCGCGGGCTGTACCGCCGATCGGGAATTCACCTGCACTTCGTGCGGTGCAAGTGTCACCCTGCCCCGAAGGTTGATATTCAGTTGTGACAATTATAACATTACAGCGTATACAGCGCGCCGTATTTGGTCTTGAGGTAACTGATGTACGGCTCGATGGTAAGCGGGGTACCGCTGGCGC
>DATDAG010000544.1:0-3964 GCA_036525495.1 Anaerolineales bacterium | reverse complement strand
ACCCTCATTTGGGGGTATTATACAGAAGGACTCCGTATAAAACATAGGCGGCACAAAGAAAAAAAACCTGGCGATGTCCAGCATCGGACAAAATACTACAAATACAACAGAAAGAAAGAGTTGTAGTATGAGAAATATCTTCCTCAGTATGATAGAAAAGCAAATGCGGAAAGGGAAAGATTATATATTTGACTTTAACGACCCGAATGCTGTAAAGAATTTTAGGGAAACAATCCATAAAATGTTTTCAACAATGAGTATGGCGAGAAGTGTAAAGAACGAACAACTTCAAATAAGCTCTATTCCAACGGAAAAATATACACTCAAAAATCCAAAAGTTACGGATCCTATGGTAATGCTCCATGTCCATGGCGGGGGGTATTTTTCAGGATCGGCTGCAATGTACAGAGCGTTTGTATCAAATTTGTGTGACAGATTACATGTGAATGCTTATAGTATTAGTTATAGGCTAGTTCCAGAACATCCGTACCCTGCTGCTTTGGATGATGCCTATGTTGCATATAAGTGGTTGTTAGAGGAAGAATTACTACCGGCAGAAAGAATATTTATTGTAGGGGACTCGGTTGGAGGAGGATTAGCATTAGCTTTGCTTCACCGAATAAAAAAAGAAAACTTTCCTCAACCAAAATGTGCACTTTGCATATCTCCGTGGACAGATTTGACACTTTCAAATAACTCGTATAAAACAAACAGGGAAAAAGATTCATTTTTTAATTTTACAAATTTAGAAAATGCCGCCAAGTTATATATTGGGAAAGATTCGGCTGAAAATCCTGAAATCTCCCCTATTTTTGGAGACTTCAGGGGTTTCCCCCCAATTTTTCTTCAGGTGGCATCGACAGAAATGTTACTCGATGATTCATTAGTTATTGCGGAAAGGATGAAAGAACACGGCGTATCCGTTACAGTTGATGAGTGGGATGGCTTGTTTCATGATTTTCCGATTTTTTCCACAATGCCTGTATTTGGGAAAGTAATACCGGAATTTAAAAAAGCGATAGGTAATATGAAGCAATTTTTAGACGCTTATGGGAAGGAATCAGAAAGGCAAAATGCCGCCTACCGATAAACAGCAGTGTCACCGATAAACAGCAGTGTCAAGAGATAGAAGAGAAAAAGTCCCGAGCCAGGCAAAAGGCATCGGGACTTTTCTTTTTTAGAGAAAGTTCGAAACACAATTTATAGTTTTATCAGCCAATAGGCGAGCATCCAGATCCCCAACTGCATTTTCGCCTTGGGGGTCACTGGTCGAACCCCGCAAAGGATATGCGGGGCAGGCGACGAGATATCGGTTACTCGATCTGCTTGAACTCTGGTCGCAGGTCTAACACTTCGGCTTCACTTGCCAGCCTGCGTGGATGTTTCGGGTCCAGCGCAATGCGCGTCAGGTCATGCCCAATCCCCAACTTCATCAGGTAATAACGAGCAAATTGTTGACGGGTCAATCCATCCCGCGCTTCGTCATCCATCTGCCAGGACCAGGTCAAATACTTATAGGCGATCCGTTCGTGACTGAAATGACGGTACGGTTGGCGGCGAGTGAGAACATACCAGACCAATTCCAACAGATGGCGTGCTATCGCCACGATCGCCTGGTTGCGGTGCATCCGTCTTTGCAATGCCTGGAAGCGCATCTTCAACACAGGATCTGACTTGACCGCCATCTGCGCCGCTTCCACCAGCGCCCATCTCAATTCGCGCCGCCCTTCCTTCGTGATGCCCTTGCCGCGATACTTCGTGCCGCTCTGTTCCAAACCGGGTGTCAACCCAGAATAACCCGCCAATCTCTTGGGCGTCTCGAAGCGTTCGATCTCTCCGATGGCTGACAGAACCGTCATGGCTGTGATCACCCCAAACCCGGGCAGTTGGATCAAGTAGGTCATTCCCTCTGCCCACGGCTTTTGATGGCTCAGTTTGCGCACTTCCTGGCTGATGCGCTCGATCTGTTTCGCAATGTAGGCTTTGTTTTCCATCTCCAGACTCAGTTGGAACTGTTCCATCCTGCTCAGCCGTTTGTCCTTTTGCCAGACGGTGTTCTCTGCGTTGAAGCGTTTCCCTCTTTCGTGCTTCAGATGATGGCGGTGAGCTACACTGTGCATGCGGTTCACGATCTGGATGTGTGTTTCCACGAACTGTCTTCTCTGCGAAAGCAACTGCCGCATCTGACGAACATGCACGGGCGGCACCCACACGCTTGGAACCAGATTGGCTGCCAGCAGCCGCGCCAGGATCAGGGTATCGCGCACATCCGTCTTGACCCGCGCGGTTGCGATCTGTTTGACCTTGATCGGGTTGGCGACCACCACACGTTCTGCCAGCGGTTCCAACAGGTCATACACATGCCAGGCGTTCGTCGTCGATTCGATCACCACATGGTCGCTCGATCTCAGCTTCTTCTTCAGCCATTCTTCCAGGTCTGCATGTTCCACCCGCTCCGGATGAAGCAGCACCCGTCCATCTCGATCCACACCGGCAATCACGCAATAATGCTTGTGGATGTCCAACCCTACATACCGTCTTTCTCTTGTATTTTCTTCGCCATCCATGCTACACTCTCCTTGGTTTAAAGGGTTGGGGCGTGGATTTTCGGGCAGTGAGTAATACACACCGATTCGGGTTCTTTGTCCCAGACGAGATTCCACCGGGCACCAAGTAACAACACGAGATGAAGTCTGTCCTTCTCTCATAGGCTGCAACGGTTTGCCCGTATGCTCACACCCCGGATGCATCCCGGTGAGTTTGTCTCTCCTAGGATACTCCGCCACGCCCCTCCTGTTTCATTCTAGTAACAATGCGTGCAGCAACTACTTGACGGGTGGGATTGCCCAGCGCTCATGCGCTTAGGCTGGGCGATAGTCGCAGCGGACTGCTCCTTCGCCCGATCTGTGCCTTAGCATTTTTCTGGTTGGACAGCTGCCCTAGCAGAGGCGTACTCCGAAGGCTGGAAAGGAGATTTCAAATGGATACACAGCGATTATCTGCGATATTCTTGATTGCGGCTTTCATGACAATTATTCTCTCTACAGTAATCAATGCTCCGGGTCTATACCAGACGCAGAATATTGAAGAGCGACTCCAGATTATAGATACCTACCGAACCCGATGGCTTGTCAACCAAGCACTGATCTTGGTGTATTCGCTCTTCACAATTGCCGGGTTTCTACTGCTCGCCTCCGTTATAGGAAAGCGTGTGCAGTCCCAGGTTCTAACTCTTGGAGCAGTGGCGCTCATCGCCGGGACAATTGCCGGGCTATATTTCCTTTATCTTCAAACCACTGATCCTCGCGGTGGATACTCAGGAGCCTACCCAATCTGGGAAAATCTAGCCTACTGGCTCTGGTTGGCCGGCATAATACTCTTCGGCGTCACCTTTCTCCAGGCTAGGTTATCAGCATGGCTTGGTTATTTGACTGCTGGTGTTGCCGCCACCTATGGGATTGTCTTCCTGATAACAGGTGCTGGTTTTATGACGCCGTTTATCTTGGGAATTCTCCAATTAATAATCGGTATCGTATTGCTGAGGCAGTGATCAGCCGGTCGAACCATTCAATCCCTATTGGGTTGACATTTGAGATGCATTCTTCAGATGTACACCCACGTATCGTTTTTCGATCTATTGAAATAGCGCGTAAAGCGAGCCCATTTTTCATTGACGAGGAGGGGGTTGGTCCCTGGCTAAGTTCTCCGGATAAAGAGTTATATTCCCTGGGAACCGTGATCACAACATCCCGTAACGCCATTCATATCCCGAGCCTGGAACAAACAGGAGCAAGAATTCCAGAGTCGATGATCATGAATTTTTGTCAACGGGCAGCCTCCATTGGCTTAGGGCAGGTTCGAAATGCAACCGGTTACTGGACCCTGGCTTCTTCCGGGATCTTGCAGAAGGAGGAAGTGAAGATCGCCTCTTCCCACGATAAGATCGATCTGGATTCTCTTCGCC
>DATDAG010000543.1:0-3150 GCA_036525495.1 Anaerolineales bacterium | reverse complement strand
GTTGTTGATCGTTGTATATGGGGATGACTTGCGACACACCGACCAGTTCCAGCACCTTGACCACATTCGCATGCGGGTGGAGGAATGTCATCTTCCCGCCTCGTGCCGTGACCGATTTTGCTGTGTTGACCAGCATGGGGATTCCCACCGATGAGACGTAACTTACCCCGGACATATCCACAAGCACGCGGACATTCTCACCGGCACAGTGGTTCACAAACTTGACTTCGATGCTATATGTCCCGTTCAGGTCGAGTCTCCCCTCGAGCTTGATCAAACGGATTCCATCCTTTAGTTCAGAGTATTCGAGTTTCATTGTAATCACCCTGGTATATGAATTGGTGGTATGGCGGGATGATATTCGTGCGTTTTAACGAAACGAGAATATTTTGTCGAAACCGCCGATCTCGAAAATTTCGCGCAGATACTCGTTGCAATTCAAAAGGAATAGAGACTTGCCAACGGTATTCGCCTCCTTGTTGAGGATCAACAAGGCGCGGATACCCGAAGAATCCAGGAAAGTTGCCTCCGCAAAATCGACATGTATTTCTGTAACGCCTTCCTTTGAAAGCGCCTTATTATTTGCCTTCTTGAATTCTTCCTGCGTTGCATAATCGATCCCACCTGAAAGGACGATGCTGGCTACATTACCGTTAAACTCGACGTTTATAGGCATGGCTGACTCCTTTGAACATTTCAAGGATACCACAAGAATGTTTTTTTCCTTACGCGCAGTTGGTTGTCGAGACAGTTTTGAATTTTCAACCCGGTTCAAGATTTGCTAGGCGGCAGGACCAAGATGCTCAACAAGTAACTGCCACCGATCTCTCTCTCTAATCAGCACAGATGTACCCCTGCCTCCGCCGCTTGTCTGCTTGCCGTTGATGATCCCATTCCAATGGAAGTCAAAGAGATAAACAGCATACTCGCCGTTTTCCATTACCCAATGTACGTTGGTTATCTCGTATTCTTCATCTTTGATGAGCGAGAAGTTTTTCTCGAATGCCTTTTGAATTTCATCCCTGCCTCTATTCACTGCCCCATTGGAAAAAGTAACACAGGCGTTGATGTGAATCAATGGTTCCACCTTTGTCCAGTCCTGGGTTGCCAGAGCCTGTTCGTACGCCAGAATGAATTCTTCAGGTTTCATTATTATTCACCTCTCGCCAAATCATACATGATTTTCACCAGACAAGACTCCCCTTCGTGAGGAATCCCTATGGAACTCCCTGTGCCTAAGTTGATTATTTACCCGCAAGGACCTGTCTCTTTCGCTCTCTGAGTGTTTCGATGAATTCATGGGGGTTAGTAAACAGAATTATTATTTTGATACAACGTACAGATGGTTTTATCTGTTAATTATTTTCTTGGCTCCTGCCTATTCCATAGAGCGGTCCAATACCCATCTCTCGATAGATTTGTTCGTTCCAACTCCTTTTCCGTTATCCCAGAGCAATATACCTGCCCGATTTTTTCTGGCAACTCATTCCAAGTGTTCACTTCAATGGGGAGAACACCCAGCTTCGCAGCATTATCGATTGCCTGAGCGTCATCTTTCTTGTGAAGGAAAGTAAAATGGGTTGTTGAGGATTTTGCGCTTTTGAGCACATTGATAACCTGCTGGTCGGCGAAGGAAAATCCAATAAATATCAAGTTGCAGTTTTCAATAGCATCTGTGAGCTCTCGTAACACGAACCTTTTGCTGTTTTCAGCCTGGTATGCATTCTCGTAATCTTCCTCTAAAAGAATTAGGTCTCGGTCACCTTTTTTTGAATATGGCAGATATCCATGTAAATATACAATAGGACATGCACTGTTGGATTTGTAAGATTGTGATTTCCATGTGCGGGGCCACCATTTGTTTTTCATGGATGTATAACGCGGCCAGGCTGCGCTAAAGAAGAAATCATAATTTGTAGTCAATATGCACCCAACCTTCGGATTTCGATACATGCTGCGTTTTTTAGTCGTTTTGTTGATTGCAGCAGAGAATGCCACCACTGCGCGAAGGGTTTCCATTTTTTTGAAGACTTTCCACTCAAGAACTTTGTGCTTTGCATCCCGCCCTATTCTCTTTTCAGGATGCGTGAATGTGTCTCTGTAGATCGCGTTGTCGATTTGGTCGAGAATGAATCCTCGATCTTGTTGTCTAAAAAGATCTGTTGCTGCTTTGATCCAGTCATTTCCACTGGCTTTTAGAACAGCATCAATATCATCTTTATTATAAAAATGTTTTGCCACATCTTTTATTAATTCCGGCCAACTGCAGCAAGCTGGATGATCTTTTGCCCACAAACCTCCATTTACGCCTGCGCCAAGAAAAAGAGCAAATCCATTATCCCTTGAGGATCGATAAGAACTTAATAAACGCCTAAGATTTTCTGTTGACATATTTACTTCCTTTGAGATTTGGTTATCCAAAATCACCTGGAGACCTTTATAATTTATTTTATTGCATAAATGCTAATATTTTTCACGATGAGAAGTATGTCAGACATATTTCATTTTCATCCCTGCTCACTTCTTCTAATAACACTTTATAATTACCATCGTTAGCCATAAACCGATCTATGCAACTCTCTAGGTAAAGGGACCCCATGACCCAACTCATCGAATGCATCCCCAACTTTTCCGAAGCGCGGCGACCTGAAGTGATCGACCAGATCGTTGCCGCCATAACGTCTGTCGAAGGGGCACGCTTGCTCGACCGCTCCTCCGACCTCGACCACAACCGCACGGTGCTGACCTTTGCAGGCGAACCGTCCGCAGTGGAGGAAGCCGCCTTCCGCGCCATCCAAACTGCGGCAGAACTGATCGACCTCGACACGCACACAGGTGAGCATCCACGCATCGGCGCGACGGACGTTGTCCCTTTTGTGCCGATGAGCAATGCGTCCATGCAGGATTGTGTGGCGATGGCTCAAAGAGTAGGTCAACGTGTGGGAGAAGAACTCAGCATCCCCGTCTATTTATATGAAGCGGCGGCAACGCGTCCCGAGCGCACGAATCTCGAAAACATCCGCAAGGGTCAATATGAAGGACTCAAAGCAGAGGTCGAGTTCGATCCGAACCGCAAGCCTGATTTTGGTCCCAGCAACTTGCCCAAGGCGGGAGCCACAGTCATTGGAGCGCGCAATCCGCTCATCGCAT
>DATDAG010000542.1:0-11473 GCA_036525495.1 Anaerolineales bacterium | reverse complement strand
TCAGTTTTACCACTATTTCTTTAGCATTTCAAAAGGAATACTTGCTCCACTTTTTCTAAGTTGTTGAAAAGCATGTCCGTTATGGATGACTTTGCTTCCAAAACAAACCGTCCAGTGAGTTCAATAGTGTTTTGCCAATGTAAATTTGATAAACGCAATATTTGGATGAGCTTGTGCAGTAGTCATAGGGCGATGATACCACTATCCCATCCATTGTTCTCATTACCGGCTCAATAAGCTTTATGGGATGCGTCATCGTGCATCAACTAACGTTCCGAAACAGGATATCGCATCCCATATTATTGCGCTCTTCATCTTTACTTTACTTACTAATGCAGATGGGTCAGCAATTAATTTTCATTCCTCGAAATGTGTCCCTGTTTCACCGCGTAATGCCTTCAACATATTATCAGGGTTGGTAACCAATGCTTTCTTCCCTCCGTGTTCCAGGAAATAAAGTAGAGCCATAACTTTTGGCTCCATACTCCCCTTACCAAATTGACCTTCTGCCAGATATTTCTTCGCATCGTCAATTGAGAGTTTATCCAGCCATTGCACATCAGGTTTGTTGAAATTGATTGCAACCTTCTCAACCTCTGTCGAGATAAGGAACATATCGGCATTGATAGTAGATGCAAATAATGCGGAGGCAAGATCTTTATCGATTACCGCTTCAACACCTTCGATATCTCCTTGATCATTCTCGATGACGGGAATACCGCCTCCTCCCACGCCGACAACTGTGAAGCCTGAGTCCACGAGAGACATGATTGCTTCCTGTTGAATGATCTTAACGGGTGTGGGAGATGCCACGACACGCCTCCAACCACGACCCGCGTCTTCCATTATCGACCAGCCGTCGGTGTCGCGGTGTTGAAGCGCTGTTTTTTCATCCATGAAAGAGCCGATCGGTTTGGTCGGATTCTTGAATGCCGGGTCATTCCGATCTACAAGAGTCTGGGTAACAACAGTTGCAGCCTGGTTCGGCATCCCCCTCCGTTTGAACTCGTTCTGCAGAGCCGTCTGAAACATGTAGCCGATGGAACCTTGTGTGTTCGATCCGCAGTAGTCGAGCGGAATGGTGTGCAGTTCATGCGCAGACAGTTCTGAACGTCGTAGAATAAAACCCACCTGCGGACCGTTGCCATGAGTGACGATCACATCCCAGCCATCTTGCACCATATCTACCACATATGGCATCGTGGCGCACGATGCCATATATTGATCCGGCAGTGACTCTTTCCCTTTTTCACGGATCAATGCATTACCACCCACAGCCACCACTGCAAGCTTACGTTTTTCAGTCATTTCAATTCTCCTCTGATTTAATACAAAAATAAATGGGGTTCTTTAGGCAACTGAAGCGATCGCCTTCTCAAAACATTCCAGTGGCGCGCGGGTTATTCCAGCACCTACCTGTCCCACGCCCGCATCCTTATGCGCGATACCTGTGTTGATGATTGGCGCGATCCCAGTATCCACCACCTTGCGTACATCAATACCCGCAGGAGGCGATTCAAAATTCAAAGGAGGCAATGTAAATCCACCATTGACTCCTATGGTGACATGATACATCTCGCGCGTATAAGCAATTGCGTCCTGGGGCGTGCCCCCTACAAATTGAACGATCGCTGGCGCGGCACCCATCGAGAATCCACCGATACCAGCTGTTTCAGTGATCGCGCTGTCGCCAAGATCTGGTGCAGCATCTGTTTGAGAGTAACCAGGGAAGAATAGACCATCAACCATTGGCGCTGGCGCTGTAAACCATGCATCACCCGAGCCGCTAACACGTATACCGAAATCCACACCGTTACGCGCCATCGCGGTGACCAGTGTGCTGTGCTCAACCCCATGTCCTGCATCGAGCATTGATTTACAACACGCCATGGAAATGTTCAAAAAGAAATGATCATTGCCCGCGATAAACTCAAGCACTTGCGTTATATCGCTGAGCGGCAGGTCGGTTTTTAATAAAGCAGGTGTTAGTTTCTTGAATAACAACGATGATGCGGCCGCATTGCGATTATGACACTCGTCACCCATGTGCAAAGCCTGCGCGATAATTGGACGCAACTCGATACCGCCTAATTCCTGGATTGTAACGTTCATAGCTGGACCCAAAACTGATTCCATCCATTTTAGCCTTTCCAACACCGACGCATCATTTGCACCGAAACGCAGGACTTTGCCAAGCCCCTCATTCAAATTGCTGTAGGACATATTACCTTGGTCCTGATTCTTAACCATCCACACTGGCATAGACGGGCTGATGACTCCTGACATTGGCCCCACTGCACCAAAATGATGACATGGTGAAAAACCAACTGCACCATTATCTGCAAGCTGACGTGCTTCATCTTGATCTTCAGCCCACCCCTCGTACATAATTGCGCCAATCACCGCGCCCTGCATCGGTCCGCACATGCGTGTCCATTCAATCGGTGGTCCTGCGTGGAGCAGTGTCCTTTCGCCCAGACCTGTGATCGCCCTGCCAGCCTGTTCAACACCCATCAGGATCGGTTGGGCAGATAAAAATCGATCATGTGCAGTACGATTTGCCTCTTCGATCATAGGGTCATTAACCGTGACTGCAAGGTTCATGCCGATCTCACGGTTTCCCGAAGCGGGCGGACGCCAATCCAATTGCAGGGATTTCCCTCCCGTCTGCTGTATTGAATCGGCAAAAGAAGAGAGCCCCACATTAATAACTTGTAAATCCTGTTCAAAAAGTTTGTTAATCATGAATTCTCCATTGTTTTACGAAACAATCGCCGCTGAAAGGCGCGCGGCTTGCGCATTACTAGCTGTCAACAATACCCCAGCTTCGCGTAATGCCGCCTCCTGTTGAGACAAATTCTGCGGATCAGAATCCGTACCACATACAGAACCGACAAAGATGACCTTACGTTTCTTCTTCGATGCGATCTCTTGTGCTTCAATTATGGCAGGGACGAGTTCACCAGCAGGGTCCATATTTGAGCCGTACCCGAGCACGATATCCAGCAAGATGACTGCAGTTTCAGGATCGCGAGCCTCCTGCAATATACGTTCATTTCGCAAACGGAAATCGATCATAGGATGCGGGCGTCCCTGTGTGAACAGGTCATCGCCAAGATCGATCACCGTGTGTTTTAGGGATTTCCACACATCTGGAATTTCATCATCCTTTGTGATCGGCGTGTTGGAATAGACTTTTCCGAGAGTTTTGTTTAGTAGTAGGACTGTCTCATAGCAAAAAGTCCCACCGCTGAACAATCCGCGTATATATTTTTGTTCCTTATTCAGCTCATTTTTCGCAGGTTGTACCAATGCCGTATATTTATTAGGCAACACACTAGAAAATTTTTGAACAACATCGCCCTTTGATAAATTGACCGATGCGATCGCTGCATCCTCCAAGGTGCGAACGCCTATGATGTTTCCGCTTGTCAGGCTGGCAGGGTCTGCACCAATGAAGTCCACCACTACAGGCTTTCCGCTATGTGCGGCTTTCTCCAAAACCTTCTTCATCACGTCAGGTGATGGCGGCTTTGAAACCAATAAGATCACCTTTGTTGCAGGGTCAGCAGCCAAAGCGGCAATGCCCTGCAGCATTGTGATCCCCCCAACTTCAGATTTCAAATCATGCCCACCTGTACCAATCGCCTGTGTAATTCCCGCGCCAAAACGATCAATCAGACTTGTCACTTGTTGCAAGCCTGTACCGGATGCCGCCACGACACCGATATCGCCACGGCGGACAACATTTGCAAAACCCAACGGAATACCGTTGATGATCGCGGTGCCGCAATCAGGCCCCATTACAAGCAAATCATGTTCGTGTGCATAGTGCTTTAATGGTATTTCTTCCTCCATACTAACATTGTCACTGAACATCATCACGTGCAGACCAAGCTGTAATGCCTTGCGTGCTTCTGCTGCTGCGTACTCCCCGGGCGTCGAGATCAGGACGAAATTAGCTGATGGCATGGACTCAAGCGACATCTCGAGACTACGTGGAGGTACGCTTCGAACTTCACCTTCGCTCGATCCTGTTGATTTTTGTTTAAGCATACTCTCAGCCGAATCCAGCGCAGCGCCCATGGATGAATCATCCTTCCCCTCGACTACGATCAACAGATCATTCGGGCTTGGAGAAATGACATTGGTAAGCAATCCTGCTTCAACGAGAAGACTAATATTGTTCTCGGTTGCCATCACTGCTGAGGCTTGTTTGATTCCATCCAATACGCGTAGTTTTTCAGAAAACTGCATGAGAGAAACTGAATCTCGATAAAGGTTTTTGATCATACGTTGTGATGTTGCCATAACACTTCCTGTCTCGTATTGCCCTTACAAGCTAGGTATAAATATCCGCAAGGGTTGACGTGTATTTTTTGTGTTCCAAATTGCCATGCCAATTAACATGCCCGTGACTGAGTCCATGCCTGAAGAATGTCCAACACGCATGGCACTCCGCGCTGCCACTTCAACATGAGACCCGGTGGCAATTGATTCTGCAAGCGTAGAAAGACTGCTGGAAAATTGTCCTTGTGCTGCATGGTAAAGATATGTACGGCTGATCTCATTGGTTTTTTCTGAAACATGCAGAAGTTTATTGCCTAAAGAATGGATAAATGCTACTTGCACTGGGTTCTCGCCTGCTACACTCCACAAGCCTGCAAGAAAACCGATCAGCAAGTCGTCACCTGAGGGGGTAACACCAGGCCCCAGACCGATCATTTTTTCAGCAGCATGGATTGCACCCTGCACATCAAGTTTTTCTACAGAATATATGAATTGCAAAACCGGTCCGGCTAATTTTCGACTTAGGAGTGAACCTGCACTTGAATTAAACAGATCGTCTGCAACAACTTCTGTCCTTTTAATTCTTTGTTCTTGATTGAGCAGTTTCCATACAAATGACCACGACTGAATAACAGCGCTCGACTTTATATCTATGTTGATCTCAGAAACATGGCAGACCCAAATCGGGGCGCCACGTAGGTCAACCATAAGCGAGGATAGGTCGAAGCGTAGAACTCCGCCTCTAGCAGCAGCACGCAGATTCGGGGTCAAAGATCGAAGCGATGGATTTTTATCCAGCCGAATTCCCTGAGGGAGTTCATAATGATCCGAGATCAGCAGTGTAATGAGTCGGTCTTCATTCGCCAGTCGAAGATTGACTGCCGAGTCAAAGACGGATTGAATTTCCGCGTCAAAGTTTTCGTGCGGAACTGCTGAACCAATGGATGCGGCATGAAGATACATATCATGAATAGGGTCTTATGCTAGTTGATTGACAAAAAGTCCTCAAGCGTGATATTGGAGAACTGCTAAAGAAATCCAACACGCAGGAGGACACCCCCATGATAAACGACTTTGATGATTTTTGTACATGGATGTACGTTGTGGTTGATGATATTTGGCTCAAGATCGCTCCTTTCTTCAAACGTCCAGGTCCAAAGCCGGATTGTCCAGATAGTGAGTTGCTGGCCATGGCATTGATTGGAGAATGTCGCGGTTGGGATGTGGAAACGGAGATGCTCAGCTATTGGCAAGAACATCGTGACTTGTTTCCAAAGATCCCTTCGCAAAGCCGTTTCAATCGCCGCCGTCGGGCGCTCATGCAGGCCTTCAACATGATCCGTCAAGTCATTCTACAAAGCCTGGATGTAGCCCAAGATCGTCAGTGTGTGATTGACAGTTTGCCAGTACCAGTGATGAAATTCTATCTGGTGCCTTCTTCCAGTGGCGACCGGAAGGCCAGCGGTTCTGCGTTTGGGTAAGTATCATCCCGCAACGAGACCATCTTCGGTTACAAACTGCACCTTTTGATTGCTATGAACGGTGTCATCCTGGATTTCGAACTGGCACCTGCCAATCAAACCGATCTCAAAATCGGGTTCGAATTGCTCTCGGAACATATCAACTTGCAGGTCCTGGGAGATAAAGCCTACATCAGCGCCGAAAAAGCAGCCCAGTTGTGGAAGCAGAACCGCATTCAACTACAAACCATTCCCAGACACAATCAACGCAAACAACTGCCAGCCAGCTTGAATCAGCTCTTCAACTCGGTCCGTCAGATCATCGAGACTGTGAATGCACAACTTTCTACCCAATTCAATATCGAAGTCAATCATGCCCATACCTTTTGGGGCTTGTGCACTCGGCTCTACACAAAGCTGGCTGCTCATACACTGTGTATTTACCTCAATCGCTTACTCGGAAAGCCTGATTTCCTTCAAATCAAAGCGCTGGCTTTCTCTATCTAGCATAAGTCCCGAATAATCCAGCCTGAGGTAACCTGCCCCAGGCTGGATTATGTGTGTCAGGAAGTTAATCCTCTAACACCGGGGCTGGGTCGTTCTTCGTGTAATTCATCATGATCACGAACAACACTGCCATTGCGAGATATCCAACGACTGGACCCCAGGTTGCATTGAAAGATGGGTCGGTGAAGTTAAAAGGTCCACTCGGGAAAAAGCGGAGTTGGGTGCTGTGGATAAAGCCCACCCAGGCACACGCCGCTCCAAAGAGAGTGTAGCCAATAGCGCCTTTCCAATTGCGGTCGATTACAAATGCAACGATTGCACCTAGAATCATACCGACGAGTATCGAACCTGCACCAAGGACAGTCATACCAGCGTAGGAGACGCCCGCACCCGCAAGAACATCAACACCAAGAGTGCTTGCATTTGTACCAGCTGCACCTAACGCGTTATTTACCTGCGTTGTAACGTAATCGGCAATCCATGGGATGATGGCAATGGCAACTGCCGGAGCGTGCCGGCGTGGACTGGCATTGAATGCTTGCGAAGTGATCAACATACCGATGTACACCAGGATGGGAAGAATTGCCACTATCGGGATGACCGCAGACAGGATACCCAGCAAACCGAGTACACCAAGCAGGAACATCGTCACACCTGTAAGCCAGGAGTATCCGATCCGTGACCCGACCGATTTCCAACCAGGATGGCCGATATAGATCAACGTGGGGAATGGGCTGCCAAATAGGGAAGCGACTAAAGTTCCACCTGCTGCGGCGAGCATGGCTTCACGTGTATTGTATGTGTCACCGCCAGCTAATGCAGATTCAACATTATTGAGCGATTCTAGGAACAGATAGATCGCGAGCGGAATAGCTGTCACCAAATATGGAGCGACTCTGGGCAAACCTTCGAGCAATATCCCTATCTGAGGAATGGGAATTGCAATGGATGCATTCGCAACTGCTTCAGTCAGCGTGCCGATCTGCATATATCCTGAAGCCCAGCCGAATATAATACCAATGATGACAGCCACGAGACCGGCTGGAACCTTTCCTGGGAATTGTACATTGGCGAGCCAGCCAACAAAAATAATGCCAAAGGACACCATGCTAAGCCAGGCAACATTCCATGCACTAAAGGCTGCGCCCATGGCAATATATGTAATTGCCACTCCGGCAAGCGTGCCAAGCATTGCAGCACGCGGGGTCAATCTTTGCATAGTGGGACCAACGAAGGCACCAATTGTTGCGACAAGCGCATGAACGAAACACCACGCCACGCCCACGCTCCAGATCAAGTTGAAATCTGCACCGCCAAGTTTGAGCGGGAGCATAATGGCAAATGTGACAAGGAAATAATGCGGGACAGAGATACCGTAGGGTACTGCGGTCACGTCATCGCGGCCTTCTTTTTTCGCAAGCTTATATGCCATGTAAGCAAAATAAATGTTGCCTACAGCCAACGATAATACCAACCCAGGCACGATCCTGCCGAACAAAATTTCCTTTGGAAAACCAATGACGAACTGCATCAACGCCACGGCAACCAACGTATTCGTGATACTGTTGGTACATAAACCGAAAAAGCCGTTCAGGTCACCGGGTACCCAAAGTTTGGGCGAATTCATTTCTTTAGCCATTTTCTTTTCTCCTTATTTTGTAGATTTTGATCTCACCCTGAAAGTCAGGGGAAATTCCAATAAATTGGTATTACTATTCTTCGCTATATTCGAACGAAATATTCTCGCGAGGAAAGTAACTGAACAGATAACAAAGTCCAGCCAGGAGCAAATATCCAATGGTTATATCTGTTGGGAGACCGTTATTTCCGTATTGGACAGCTTCCGCGTGAATGAACCCAAAGTATGAAAGTACCGATCCTGCCACAGCGTAGGCAGATGCTAGTTTTGGCTTTCCATCCAACAGGAAGACAGCGATAGCGCCGATGATCAACCCGCTTAGTATCGCACCACCACCAAGCCTGGCCATGCCTTCATACAAGACTCCGTTGTCAGCCATTGCTCCCATTAGGTCGCTAGCATTGACACTTGCCGCTGCCAGTACACCATCTACCTGGGTTTTGCCCCATGCTGCAAAATGTGGAATAAGAGCGAGTATTATTGCCGGCGCATGACTGCGCGGAGTCGCCTGGAATGCCTGCGCACCGATCAACGCACCGATGTAAAGCAGGATGGGCAGGATGGCAACCAGCGGAATAAGATTCAATAGGACAGGCACGATGTTGAGCAAGGTAACCAGGATGACGAGCGCGCCTGTCGCCAGCGAATATCCGATCCTCCCACCCACAGCTTTCCAGCCGGGGTGTCCGATATAGACCGCGTTGGGGAAGGGACTGCCAAGTACAGTACCGATGATGCTGTTGAAACCATCCACAAACAATACTTCACGCACGCTGTAATCATCACCAGCGGCTGAGGCACTTTCCACGTTATCCATGGCTTCGATGAAGTCGTATACGCCGAAGGGTATTGCCGTAACCAGAAGAGGCGCGATACTTTTGAAGCCGGCAACCAGGTTCGAGAGTTGAGGGACAGGCAGTGAAAGTCCCAAGCCCCCAAAGGATTCACGCAATGCGGATGGATCCATGACAGGCGCCCAGCCAAGCAACGTTGCACCCCATGCAAGGATGGAGCCAATGCCAATTGCGACGAGTCCTGCGGGGATGCGGCCTGGGAATACGACCCCGGCAAACCAGCCTCCCAAAACGATTCCAAGGCAGACCAGCCCGATCCACGGGTACGGATCCAGGATCTGCATGCCTGGGCGAAGGGCAATGAATGCAATCGAAACACCAGCCAGGGTTCCGAGAAGAGCCGCGCGCGGGGTTAGCCTGCGAATGAATGGAGCAATAAATGCGCCGCTCAAATTCACGAGACCTTCGATAAACGCCCACGCCAGGCCAACCTGCCACGCGAGAATCGGGTCATTCGTCGCGATCTTGACTGGCAGCATGATCACAAAGACAACAATGAACATGTGCGGGACACTGGGCCCGGCTGGCATCGCGGTAACGTCGTTCCGCCCATCCTTGAGGGCAAGGCGGCGCGCCATAAAAGCGTAATAAATGTTGCTCAGGAAAAGCATTAAACCGACAGCGGGAACGATCCTTCCAAACACGATCTCGCCCGGCATGCCCACCACGCCCAGCAGCAACCCCGATAATACAAGGATATTCAGCAGGCTGTTTGTCCCCAAACCAAAGAATGCATTCCAGTCGCCTGGCACCCAGAATGGCACTTGCATGGCTTTTGTAGATTTAGATTGCATAATGAAACCTCCGTGGGTCAAAAGGCGGTTCGATTTGTATCAGGAATCTATTTTGCCTTTGCGGCATCATCCAGCCCTTTGATGACCCTGTTTGAATCGCTGACCCATCCAAAGATACCGCCCTGCGCCTTGATCATATCCAACGCGGCGCGCTTGAATTCGGGGAAGTAGGACGCGGTGCAATCCTCAGGGACGAGGGCATTGAACCCCCGGTCATTCGCCTCGCGGACGGTGGTTTGCACGCACACCTCGGTCGTCACACCGCATACGATGAGTGTTTTTATGCTCTGGTTACGCAGGATGCCGAGCAGGTCGGTATCGTAGAATGCGCCTTTGCCGGGTTTGTCCACCACCGGTTCACCTTCAACCGGATAGAGTTCGGGAACGATATCGTGACCGATCTCACCCCGCACCAGAAGCCGCCCCATCGGTCCCGGGTCGCCAATTTTAAGACTGGGGTTGCCGCGCTCCTTTTTCGCAGGCTGCAGATCAGAAAGATCCGGGCGGTGTCCCTCGCGGGTGTGGATGATGAACATGCCTAAATTTCTCGCTGTCGAGAGCAATTTTTTGCATGGTTCAAT
Source organism: Anaerolineales bacterium (assembly GCA_036525495.1). GTDB lineage: Bacteria > Chloroflexota > Anaerolineae > Anaerolineales > Villigracilaceae > Defluviilinea. Next base: position 1,348 of record DATDAG010000542.1, on the reverse strand, counting down.
TGAATCTCGCAACAGTGAAACGTCGTTGCCGAGTGATTCGCCAAACCCGCCCGGTTCGACAAAATCACGCTGCATGTCGATCATCACTAACGCAGTCGAATCTAAATCGAAGTCGAGTTCATACGGTTCTGCTTGAATTTTGCCCTTGCCCATTATTTGTGCCTCCATCCTAATATAAAAATTTAGGCACCGGCTTTGGGGCCTAAATAAGCCCGAGCCAGTGCCTCTTTGATCGCGTGTTCCACATTCTTGCGGCCATCTTCAATGTTGAGTTGAAGAGCCTCACGCGCACAGACAATATCTTTTTCCCTGATGCAATCAAGGATTCGCAAATGCTGTTCGCAGGTTGCCTCCAGCCTTTCTGCCGAGGTGATATCCGTCATACGGATGAAGTGAAGTCTCTCGTCAATTGATCGGAGTTGTTGAAGCAGGGTCTGGTTTCCGGTCCAGATGGCGAGCGTTTCATGGAATTCCTCATCCTGATCCGAAAATTCGACGGAATCGGTCATAGTGGCCCGCTTCAGATCCTGCCAGATGCGATAGAGCGAGTTCCATTCAGCTTCAGGGCAGCCTTGTTCTACCAGGCGCTCGATCACGAAAATCTCAAGAGCCATGCGCACATCGTACAACTCGTGGATTTCCCGTAACTGCAATTGTTTTACACTATAGCTCTTGTGAGGTGCTTTATCGACCAGGTTATTTTCTACAAGCATTCTTAATGCCTCTCGAATTGGGCTTCGACTAACATCAAATTCTTCACACAACCCCTCTTCGGTAAAACGATGTCCGGAAGGGTACTGCCAATGAATTATTCGGTCTTTCAACACGTTAAATATTTTGGAGCTCAGATTTGAAGTATTCTGGGGGGACATCAAATCTCCTAAAAAGAGTATGTCTTTATTGTATACAATTTTGTATACCTGTCAAGAGAAAAAGAGAAATCCGTGTTCAAAGTGATATTTCTTCAAAAAAATGTGTCCCGTTTTGAAATTCGTCAAGTAATGGCAAGGCACATAAAATCAGCCCCCAAAACTAACCTTGCCGTAAGTTCAATCGTGTATGGAGTGTGACTACTTAATGAAAGCTATATTGGGATTCGCTTGGGCGGTAACTGTGGTCATGTGGCGATGATACCACTACAATGATGCAAAACTGGCTTTGAATTCTGATTTATGGGGCTGGTTACTTTGGTTTGTGAAATATTTCTTAATATTGACTTCGTATTTGTATTCCATATAATTTAAACAACTTTATTGTATTGGGGAAACACTACCTTAGAGTTTCAAAACAGCTCGATTCTATTTCCAATAATCATTTATAGATGCCTTTACTTATGCGTAATTGGAGG
>DATDAG010000541.1:0-30792 GCA_036525495.1 Anaerolineales bacterium | reverse complement strand
GGAGCAGTGGACACAGATCGCTGAAGCGACTGTCCGTTTTCTGGAATCTTTGAATAATGAGTAAACTGATCACTCCGGGAGAACTGGCTCCAGATTTTGAATCGAAAGATGTGCTGGGGAAGCAAATTCGCTTGTCGGCGTTTCGCGGCAAGCCGGTTATTCTGGCATTCTTGCGCGGGTTTTTGTGACCATACTGCCGCGCGCAGTTGGCGCGCTTGCGCGATGAGCATGATGAGTTCACGAAACGCAATGCAGTGATAATTGCCCTTGGTCCCAATTCGCCGACCGCCTTTGACCAATATTGGGAAAACGAAAACATCCCATTCATTGGCGTACCCGATCTGGGGCATAAAGTTGCCAAGAGATACCGTCAAGAAGTAAATCTATTCAAGCTCGGTCGTATGCCATTGAATTGTGTTATTGATAAGAAAGGCTATGTCCGCTTTGCGCATTATGGTGCTTCGATGTCTGATATTCCATCCAACGAAGAACTCCTGCACGTAATAGATGAACTAAACGCCTCATCAGAGTGACATGACTGCAGGACAAATCGCATTTCTTGGTTCAGGTGAAACTTCGTTGGCAGGGGGGCGTATCTTTGAAGCGCTTGCCAAAAAACTAGACGCTCCGCCCCGCATCGCGTTGATGGAAACGCCAGCCGGCTTTGAATTGAACTCTGCACAGGTTGTTGGTAAGGTGGGTGATTTTATGAAGACCCGCCTACAGAACTACAAACCGATTATAGACATTATCCCTGCCCGCAAAAAAGATTCCGATTTCAGCCCGGATGACCCCGAGATACTCAAGCCGCTTTTGTATGCAAACATGATTTTCATGGGACCGGGCAGTCCCACATATGCCATCCGGCATTTGCAGGATACGCTCGCGTGGGATATTATCCGTGCCCGGCACCGCCTTGGAGCTACACTGATGTTTGCCTCTGCTGCGACGATCTCGATCGGTGCCCATGCATTACCCGTCTACGAAATATACAAAGTGGGCTTGGACGTCCACGTAGTGGATGGCTTGGACTACTTCAGAGATTTTGGCGTGCATTTATCCTTTACGCCACATTGGAACAATGCCGAAGGCGGCGCAGACCTGGATACCAGCCGCTGCTTCGTTGGCATGGATCGCTATAATGAATGGTGTGATGGTGTCCCCGATGCGAATACAACCTTGGGTCTCGACGAACACACAGGACTCATTATGGATTTTGAAACCGGTATGGCAGAGGTAAACGGAGTTAGTTCTGTATCCATTATCCGCGAATGTGACCCCGAGATTTATCCATCTGGAACGAAATTTGAACTGAAAGAGATCGGTGACTTTCAGATCCCCGATCCAATAGAGGATGGCATTTCACCGCATGTCTGGGATATGGTCGTCAATGCGCCTCCGCTTGAGGAGGATAAGCCATCGGATGATGTGATTGCTCTCGCTGAAAAACGCCTGACAGTCCGTGCGGAAAAGAATTGGGCAGAATCGGATAAACTCCGTGATGAGATCGCTGCCCACGGCTGGACGGTGCAAGATTCAAAAGAAGGATATAAGCTAGTATTACAGCGCAAGGTTCGGAGCGAGCGTAGCCAATTGAGCTAATTTCGCCTTGCGATGAGAGAGATAAGCGACAAAATTTCGTTTCTGGTAATAGCGCACTCGCTCGAGAGCTGCCTGAATATCAAAAACTGGCAACGGTAAAACACAGGACAGTAAGAGACGCACCTGATAAACAGTTAGTGCGGGCGCTTGATCCTGAAGACGAATTTTCAAGCGCATCAGGAAATGGTGAGCCAGGGCTACCAGCAACATGTGATGATGCCAACCCAACCAACTACGCATTTCATAATGATCCAAACCAACTTCACCTTTGGCTTCTTCAAAGATGGTTTCGATGGGCCAACGCATGCCGCTGATGCGCACAAACTCGTTCAGCGGAGTATCGATGGGTGCGTTGCTGAAATAGTATTTGACAATCGAAGGATCATCCAAATTGCGACGGATGATCAGCCAGAGTTCTGTGGCAGGCAAGTTAGCGCGCGACTCAGTGACACGCAAGCAAGCGAATTCACAAGCAATGGGACCCTTGCTGCCTTCTTTGATCACAGCGGGGACCCAATCTCGCTTGGGGATCTTTCTGGTCAAGTCCTTGACCATGACCGGCTGTTGCTTGGGATAACGCAAGCGCAAGCGAGTAGGGTGTCGACCATGCCCTTTCCATTTGGGGATATGCACTTTGGGTCGGGTTCGCCAGAGGGGAGTGGTGCGCTTGATCTCTGTAAAGTACCACTTTCCCAGTGCATCCACGCCATCCCGAAAGGCAGGCGAATCGCCATACAATTCATCTGCCGCCACCCAGGAGAAGGGCAAATGGCCGCGTTTTTGCGCTTTTTGCAGCAATTCCAGCCCAATTTCTGGCTTGGTCTTGAACGTCAAGTCTTCGGGTGCGCCACAGGCTTGCCAGCGCTCAGTATGTGTTTCGTCGAACCATTCCGCGGGCATAAACAGTTGTCCCTCGACCAAACTGTAGCCTTTGCGACTGGCATATCCCAGATACACACCTACTTGTCCGTTCGCAATCTTGCCCACCGAGCCGCAGTATTGCCGTGCCACTCCCACCGAATCCACACCCTGTTTGACCGTGCTCGATTCATCGATCAGGGCAATGCCATCCGCTTCTCCCAGGGTTTCTCCGATCAAGCCTTGGTGAACGGTTGTCACCGGTTCCGCAGTCCATGGACTCTGCCCGATAAAATATTGCAGGCTGCGCACCTTCCCTCCCATGCCCAGCGCCATCTGTTCGACGTTCTTGCGCGTGACATCGCTCAGCAAGCCATGCACATAGGCTTGGCTGTGTTTCACTTGTTCGATGCGTTCAAACGCAGGCGCAAATTGCTTCATATACTTGGTCAATTCCTTCGAAAAACGCTCAACATCCTTCTTGCTCAAATTGCATTCCGGCAGGTGAGTAGTACAGACTTCCTTGGTCTTGTTTCGATGCGTTTCGATTACAATCGTTTTGGGCATGGTGTTCTTGGTCTCCTTCCCACTTGGCGGTGGTTGGAGAAAAATACCATGCCTTTTTGCCGCAGGCTACCCAAATTTATCTCGGGCAACCTTGCGCTGTAATATTAATTACAAGAACAATTTATGATGCAATTCTACGACCATCCTTGCAGGAGTTCAAACCCGGAACCCCTGCCAAGTCATTGGCAGGGAGTAGATTGTCTCTCTACCGGCAAACCAAAGGCTTCGTATACCGGCACGCCGTCCCATTCGGGGGGGAGGGGCAAGCCGAGGGCGAAGGCGGCGGTGGCGGCGGTATCCATGGTGTGGACCTGTGTTGTCAATGCTTTTGGCTGAATGCCGGGACCGGAAGCGATCCACGGGATGGTCATGTCTTCGGAACGGCTGGAGCCATGCGTTGTGTCGTGCCCGCCATGGTCGGCTGTGATGATAATGAGTGTTTCGTCGCGGATACCTCTCGCGTCCAATTCGGAAAGCAGGTTACCAAGCGCTTCATCAGCCCGAAAAGCCACGCTTAATTGTTGCGGCGACATCCAGCCGAAGACATGTCCCATGCCATCCACGAGCGGGAAGTGAACGAAGAGAACGCCGAAGCCCTGGGGAAAGTCATCGAGCAGGCGTTGGGCGACAACGAGGTCGCGGTCGTTGACGTAGGTGAAGATGTCCAGGCTGGAGGGTTCGGTGAGTTGGATCAGCTTTTGTTTTCCAACGTGTATGACCGTTTGCAAGCCTGCCGCGTGGGCAAGATCGAACAGGTCGGTGCCGAGGGCGTATCCCATCTCAGGGATGTAATCGTTCCAGTCCACGCCGTGTTTGGATGGGCATGTGCCTGTCAACATGGATGCATGGGATGGCAATGTGGAACTTGGGAAGATCGTCTGCGCGGTGAGTGTGTACGCCGAGTTCTGCATCAGGTCGAGCAGGTTCGGCATGGGCGCGAGGGAGATGGCATCGGGGCGGAGCCCGTCAATGGTGAGGATCAGGACGCGGGAAGCACGAGGCGCTGGTGTCGGTGGGGGCGTCTCGGTTTGGAAGGTAGTCGCCGTTTCGATGGCAGTCGGTATCTGTGAAGGAGTCTCTGTCAATGTGGAGGTAAGGGTCAGAGCAGGGGAGACAACCTCAGGCGTTGCAACTGCGGGGATCTGGCAGGCAAGGAGAAAAAAGACGGTGATCAGAAGAGGAAGAGGTTTTGATCTCATGCGGTCATCTTATCCAAACATCGTGCGCATGGCAATAGGCCAATTCAGGGGGCAGCCTGTAAATTTTCAGGACAGTGCAAATGTTATACTTCCGCGCATGGACTCAGATCATAAACAACTAATCCGTGAGCGTGTGCTGGCGCGGGATGCGTTCGTCCGCGCGGTATTCAGCGGGGAGCAAAAGGGATCGTCCGTGCCGTGGGTGAAGGTGGTGGTGCGTCCTGTAGAACTCAAAGGACAACTCCATTGGCAGTTCTCGTATTTCGATGAGAAGCAGGACATCACCAAAAATTATCTCGACGAAGCCGCATCCAAACTGGACGAACTTCTCGCGCTTCCCTTCCGCAATATTTTTGTCGAGAGCAGTGCGGGGAATGTGCAGATCAACTTTACAAAAAAAGGCAGGACCCTGGTTAGCAGGTCCAAACCGTCTGTGGCGAAAACCGATTTTTCTCACGATCGTCAAAAGAATAGATTGCTGACGGTCGAAAACGCATCTCCCTTCCTCAAGGCTGTAGGCATCATAACCCATGACGGACGCATCAAAGCGGACATGCAGCGCAAGTACAAACAGATCAACGAGTTCCTGCGTCTCGTGGATGAAACCGATTCGTTTCGTCCCTCCCCTCGGTCGTCAACGCCAGCTTTCCCAGCCTTGAGCGGGTCCCCCATCCATATCGTGGACTTTGGCTGTGGCAATGCCTACCTGACCTTCGCAATATATTTTTATCTGCGAGAAGTGTTAAATCTTGAAGCACATGTCACAGGCATAGATGTCAATGCCGATCTCATCGAACGGCACAAACAAAAGGTCGAGTCACTTGGTTGGGAGCATCTTTCTTTTCAAGTCAGCCAGATCGCCGCATACGAACCGACAATCCGCCCGGACATGGTCCTTGCCCTGCACGCCTGCGACACCGCCACCGACGATGCCATAGCACAGGGTATCCGCTGGAACAGCAAGCTCATCATTTGTGCGCCATGTTGCCAGCATGAATTGCAGGAGCAAATGGCGCACATCCAGCTACCCGAGTCACTTGCATCCGTTTTTCAGGACGGCATCTTCTTCGAACGCATGGGTGATATTCTCACCGACGCCTTCCGCGCGACGATCCTGCGCATCATGGGCTACCGCACCGATGTGGCGCAATTCGTGCCGATAGAACACACGGCAAAGAACCTCATGATCCGTTCGGTGAAAACGTCACAGCCTGGGGATGAGAAATGGATCGAACAGTATCGGAGACTCAAATCGTTCTGGGACGTCACACCGTATCTCGAACGTTTGCTGGATGACGATCGCGCAAGCCTGTTATAAAAACAATCCCGCCATCGGCGGGACTGTTCTGTTCGTGTTACTTCGTTTTTACAACGCTGAATTTTTCTTTTCCGATCTTGTAATTTCCGCTTTGTTTCACCACCTGGTCAACAACATTCTCGGGAATATCCACAAAGGAAATCTTATCCTCGATGCGGATCTTGCCGATGGCGTAACCGGGGATGTTCGCATGGAAGGCGATCTGCCCGACAACATCATTAGGGCGGATATTGTGCATTCTGCCCTTGTTGATCTTCAAGCGGATCATCCCCTCCTCATGCGACGCATCGCCTTTTAACCTCTGCCTGCCTCCACGCCCGGGCATTTCCCTGCGCCCAAACTTTTCGCGTTGAGCATTCTTCGGCTTGAGTTGTTTCTCTGAGCGATAATCAGACCTGACCTCTGCAACCTCTTCAATAGGGCGTTGCTTTTCATCGGCACGTGCGATCTTCAATGCAGCGGCAGCGATGTTCAACGGGTCGTGCCCCGCTTCGATCAGTTCCTGCACCATTTCGAGTTCGCGTTTATACCGTCCACGACCTAACCAGATCTTCATCGTCTCTACCACTTTGTTCTCGCGGTGACGGTGAATATCGCCAACGCTGGGAACCTCCATTTTTGTGATGGTCTGCTTGGTCAACATTTCCACTTCACGAAGACGGCGTTTTTCCTTTGGGGAAAGTAATGTGATCGCCACGCCAGTCTTGCCTGCGCGCCCCGTCCGTCCAATGCGATGAACGTACACTTCGGCGTCATCAGGCAGGTGGTAGTTGAAGACATGTGAAATATCGTCAATGTCGAGTCCGCGTGCGGCTACGTCTGTACCGACCAACACTTTGAGTTGATTTGAGCGGAAACGGCCAAGCACACGTTCGCGGGCGTTCTGGTCGAGGTCACCGTGAATCGCTTCGGCAGGGATACCGCGCACGACGAGTTCGTTCGCGAGGGACGCGGTTTCTGCGCGGGTGCGGGCAAAGATCAGCGCGCTCTTGATCGGCTCGATCTCGAAGAGACGTGTAAGCGCATTGGTCTTGTCCCCCTCGTGGACGAGGTAGTAGCGCTGTTCGATCGCTGAAACGGTGAGAGTGCCTCGTTTGATAGTGACAGACTGGGGATCCCGCATGAAGCGGTTCGCGAGGGAACGGATGCGCGGAGGCAGGGTGGCGCTAAAGAGCGCTGTCTGCCGTTCCGCAGGAGTCTCCGCAAGGATCTTTTCGACATCCTCCATGAAACCCATGTTGAGCATTTCGTCGGCTTCATCAAGCACGAGCGTCTTGATGTGTTTGATGTTGAGGGCTTTGCGTTCGAGGAGGTCGAGCATGCGCCCGGGGGTCCCGACAACGACATCAATACCACGGTTGAGCTTGCTGATCTGTGGTCCGTATGGTTGGCCGCCGTAGACTGCCAGCACGCGTATATTGAGGTGCCTGCCATATCCGTCCATGGCTTTGGCAACCTGCAGAGCAAGTTCGCGGGTGGGCGCGAGCACCAAAGCCTGCACGTGTCGTTGTGGTTGAAAGTTATGGAGAATGGGGAGCGTGAACGCGGCGGTCTTGCCGGTTCCTGTTTGAGCCTGACCGATCACATCAGTTCCGGTGAGCATGATGGGGATCAGTTCAGCCTGAATGGGCGTCGGCTGTGAATAGCCGAGTTCAGCGATGGCCTGCATGACCTCGTCACGCAGGTTAAGGGAAGTAAATTCGGTTGTCATCTTTATCCTTATTTATCCATGTCATTGCGACAATGGCTTGGTTTCGATACGAGCGAGAAAAACACTCGCTCTACTCGATCACCAGCCCTTCTGGCAACGATGGTTATGCGGAACGTTCCGATGACTCCGTTTAACTTCCTTCTTGCCAATCTAGACTCGTCTTTGCAGACTCGTCCGCCCAACAAAAAAGCCCGACATACTTACATCGGGCTATCATTCAGAGTTACCAAAACAATTCCCAAAAATTTTAGCTCATCCTTCGACTTCGCTCAGGATGGAGCGGCGGGAGTATAACACAGATTCAGAAAATCCCTTGTACTTCGAATTGGGTGTTTTCTGGGAAATGCCATGATTTAGGCAAATTGTGAGTCTCATGGAAATTCTCCAATGGATATTATAGAAACAAAAACGCGGCGATTAGAAATCATCCGCATTCCTGTTTTTATTATTCACTGATTGCTGGTTATTCGCCAATCCTCACATCTGCGGTCATCCCGACAAGTGCTCCTGCTGGCTGTTCATCGAAAACAACAGTGACCTCGTAGACAACATCCCCACCGAGGGTATTTGCAAGCGGTGAGATGCTTATGACATTACCGGTGAACTCCTCGCCCAACGTGTCAATGAGGATACTCGCGCGATCCCCGATTTTTACTTTTGTAATATCGCGTTCGCTCAGGTCAGTGGTCTTGGCCTGTAACTGGTCCATATTGACCACGACGATCAGGATCTTACCGGGGGTGGCAAATTCACCTGCGATCACGTTGACCTGCGCGACCACCCCGGATATCGGCGCGATTAAGTAGGTCTGTTCCAGACGATCTTGCGCGGCTCGCAGGTTGTCACGTGCCTGCTGCAATTGAGCAAGTTGTGCGCCTGTGGCATCTGCTGGAATCGATTCACCCTTTAATTCAGACAGGTACCACTTTGCTTCCTGCAATGCCGCAGAAGCAAAATCAAAATCCGCAGTGGTGAGCGCAGTTTCGTTTTCAGACGGCAGTTCTGTAAACCAGCTTAGGTTGCCCAGTGCTGTGTTGTATGCCTTTTGCGCATTGTATAAATTGGTGGCGGCTTTTGCCCTGGCTGGGTCGGCATCAGAGAGCCCACTAGTGTGATTGTACGCATCCCGCGCCAGATCCAGTGCATCCTGGGCAAGGACAAGTTGGGCTTCTAGATAATTAGTGGTCACATTATCCGCAAACCTGCGACCAAGACTGTCTACCTTCTTTTTGGCGGTATCGTAAGTTTCCCGGGCATTTGCCACAGCCTGTTCAGCCGATGCAATGGCGGCAGGCGAAGTCAGTTCCCGAATGGCACGGTTTGCCCTCTCAACTTCCAATTGGGCAAGTCCGTTGTCTAATTCGACCAGGATATATCCTGCTGTTATATGATCGCCGACTGCCACGTTTACTTTCGCGACATTTCCACCGGTGACGAACGCTAGATCCGCTTTCTGTGCAGGGACGATGACAGCCGATGCAACGACATTTCCGCTATTTGAAGCAGGTTTTTGTGTATCGTTATTTCCGCTGTCCAGCACGATGGTGGGGATGGCTTCCGGTGCGGATGTCGATCCGCAGGCGGATAATGCCAATACTAATATGATCGTGACGATCAATACTAACTTCTTCATTCCTTCTTCTACTTTCCGTTGACCTTTTCGTCTTTTTTGATCAAGCCATCCTGGAGTGAGACTACGCGTGTGGCATATTTTATGACGCGCGGGTCGTGAGTGGCAAACACAAAGGTGACACCGGTCTCTTTGTTGAGTTTTGCCATGATCTCCATGACTTGTGTGCCGTTCTCGGTATCGAGGTTGGCAGTTGGTTCGTCAGCGAGGATCAGTTTGGGGTTAGTGGCAAGCGCTCGGGCGACTGCGACGCGTTGTTGTTGTCCGCCGGAGAGTTGATCGGGACGGTGTCCGGCACGATCACTGAGATCGACTGCATCAAGTAATTCCATGACGCGTCCTTTATGATTTTTCTCGCCCATGAGCAGGAGAGGCAGTTCCACATTTTCGTAAGCTGTTAGCGTGGGAACCAACGCAAAGAACTGGAAGATGAATCCAATGGTTCCTTTGCGCAGGTCGGCACGCTGATTGCGATTCATACTGGTTGCTTCCTGACCGTTGATGAAGACTTTGCCCGATGTTGGCATGTCGAGACAGCCGATCAATTGCAGGAGGGTGGTTTTGCCGGAACCGGAAGGTCCCACCAAAGTGGTGAATTCTTTTTCGCCAATGGTCAGATCGACACCGCGCAGGGCGTGAGTTTCCACTTCTCCAATCTTGTAAACACGGGTAATGTCTGTAAGTTTTGCAACTTCCATGATGTTTCTCCTTAGTTATTGCTGTGAAGTGCTTCCACAGGTTCGAGTTTGGATGCCTGTGTGGCAGGGTAATATCCAGAAAGAATGGTGATCAAAAAAGCAGCCAAACTTACGCTGATCACGTCACCAACGGTGGGATGGGGATAGATCGAGTTACCGAGCATAAATGACGAGTTTGCTGATATGCCGAGATCGCCAAAAAAGAATCCCACTTGTGCATAATAAAGGACAAGCGGCACGCCAATCGCCAAGCCAACAATAACGCCGCCAAGAGCCAGCAAGGTGGCTTCTGTCAGGAAGAGGGATCGGATCTGTTTCCCTTTCATGCCGAGCGCACCCAGAATACCCATTTCACGTGTACGTTCATAAACAGCCATCAAAAGCGTATTCATGATGACCGTTGAGGTGACACCCAAGACCATCAGATTGAAGAAGAACATCATGGCGTTGGATAATTGCTCAACAAGTATTATGAGCTTGTTGAGTTCCTCCCAATCTTCAATGATATATCCCGGAGCGTGGATGGCCGCCTTGACTGCGGCTGTATCATCCATTTCGTACAGGAGGATATAGATCATGCTGGCATGGTTTTCAGTCCGTGAGATCGTTTGGGCTTTCTCGAGCGGCATAAAGATTGTCGCCTTATCATATCCCGGGGTGTTTGTAGTGTACACACCACGGATGGTAAAGCGTTGCTCATCGGTATCACCTTCAGAAGTGTTGAGGATCAGGTCGATTGAATCGCCGGGACCTAGATCCAAACTCTCCGCCAACGGCAAACCGATCAAAACACCCTCGCGATCATCTGATGTGAGAAACTCTCCAGAGACCATGCCATCTTTGTATATTGCGTTCGCGGCAGATGGAGGATCAATTCCAATGATCTGTACGCCGATGGTTTCATTTTTGAAGGCGAGGATACCGCTTATGTTCAAGCGCGGGCTTGCCGCTTTGACCTGAGGGATCTCTTCGATCTGATTTGATATGTCGAGGGGGGCTTCGATCATATCTGCACGCTTTAGGCTCATATTAGCATCTTTATAGTCTTCAGCGTGAATTTGCAAATGGCCGGTCCGCAGGTTGATCGTGAGATCAAGCGAGCCGCGCATTTCGCCGCGGATGGTTGCTGACATGAAAAGCAATAAGGCTGTACCAATGGCAATGGCAAGTGCAGAAAACACGGAACGACGTTTATTGCGCATCAGGTTTCGGAAGGACATTTTTAGAATGTAGTTCATATTGATTCTCCTAGACGTGATGCAAGGCGGTTGCAGGTTCGCGGCGAGAAGCTTCCAACGCCGGGTACAGCGCAGCGATGGATGAGATCAAAGCCACCATGCCGGCACGCTGTAACGTCAGATTAATGTCGAAGGCAGGATAGATATGTGTACCCATCAGCGCCAGGTAATCAATCATGTCAACAGCAAATCCGTAGTTGAGGCCGAAAATGCCAAGCACTGAGGTGATCAAATATCCCAGAACAGTTCCAACGACGGCACCGACAAATCCGATCATGATGCCCTCAACCAGGAATAATAATGTGATTTCCCGGGGTTTGAGACCAATGGCGCCAAGAAGACCGATCTCTTTGGTGCGCTCGTAGATTGCCATCAAAAGGATGTTGAAAATGCCGATGGCAGCGATGCCAAGAAGTACCGCACTGAAACCGGTCATGACAGCATTTTTCATCTCGACCGTTGAACTCAATTCGGGGATGGCGCTTTTCCAGGTGGAAATCTCATATCCCGATAAGGATGCGTTGAGTTCTTCCACAATGGGGTTTTCCTTACCCGTGATTTCTGTAAAGAGGATCACCTCGGTGATATTATCGCCCAAACCGTACAAGTCTTGTGCAGCTTTGAGGGAAATGTAGACGACCTGGCGTTCCAGAGATGCCAGATTGATATCATAGACACCTATAACGGTCATCGTACGTTTGCTCATCTCTTCGTTGGTATTCTTGCCGCTCAATGGGATGCGGTCACCTACCCCTATGCCCATCGCATCTGCCAGACCTTTGCCAATGAAGATCGCATCTTCATCATCAATCTGTAGAAAACGACCGGCAATAAGGAATTCGTCCTGCATCACAGGGTTAACAGGTTTCTCTTTTTCAGGTTCGATGCCATATATACCAACAGGGAAGACTCCCTCATGATTGGTGACCAGCCCACCTGTGTTGGCGTGCCTTAACGCCACAGCTACACCCGGCTGCGCTTCAGCCGCCTGGACAACATCCAGCCCATTCCCCATGGGTAACATAGGGTTTGGACTGTAGGAATCTGCATATCCGTTTGCGCGAATCTGAATGTTCCCACCGCTAAGTTTGATGGCGTTTCCATAAACGGCGGTTTCAAAGCCAAGAATCATGCTATCGTACATGATCAGGAATGACATCATCATTGCCATAGCCATCACGACAATCAGCGTTCTGCGCCGATTACGCCATAAGTTACGCCAGGCTAATCTCAAAGTCAGTTTCATAGATTTCTCCTTTTAGACCTGTGCCTCAAATTGCGATTCTGTTTTTCGCAATCCATATTCCATTACATATAACAGTTTATCGATTACCTCCTGTGTCTTTGCAGAACGCATCCATTTCATAATATCTTTTTGTTTCAAGCCTTCGTTCATAACATAGTTGCTGATGGTGTTACTCCATGTTTCCATCACCATTACAGCAAGTTCCACATCCACACTTGGGTCAACTTCGCCGCGTTCGATGGCTTGCTCGATCATTGTTCTCAGCCCGGCAATCGTCTTCCTGCGGTTATTGACGAAGGTGTTGCCGTAGTACATCCCTTCTCCAAATAAAACCCTGCTGATGGCTTGTGTCAGGCGCGGGTTGGATGTATTGAACTCCATGCCTTCCTTGATCATCCATCGAAAATACTGGAACGTATCCATGTTCATACTTGGCGGATGCTTACTCTTGAAGTATTCCATTTTTTCGCTCTCCAACACAGTGAGCAAATACATGAAAACATCCTGCTTATCTTCAAAATACTGGTAGAAACTCCCTTTCGAGATGCCGCTGTTCGCCACGATGCGGTTTGTGGACCCGTTCTCCAAACCATGCTGTGCGAACTCATCGATTGCCGCGTTGATGATGGTTTTCCGCTTTTCTTCAGGGAGGTTGAAAAATGTTTGCTTTGGCATAATATTTTAGCAACTCCGTTTGGATGAAGATCCGCTTCCTTCGTGGCTGAATCCTGTTGATACTTCGAAAGAGCGGATTCTCATCCCGATCATTATTTGTCTAACTTTCGATCTTTGCCCTCTGCCAGGGCCAGGCGCCTACGGTCAGGTTCCGTCCCTGGAAGAAGAACAACGCCAATACAAACGAAATCAATCCGATGCTAATCAGAACCGTTACATCGCCTGCCTGTTGTCCTTCAGCCACAGCCTTGCCGGTTGCATCCAGATAGGTAAAAAGGAAGAACGGCTTGAACGGTTCCAATTCAGTTGTGGAATTGGACAGGTTGTTGCCAAAATAACTGACGACCAGGATGGCGGCTGAGATCGTCGAGGCAAACCGGCGGCTGGAACAAAAGGCGGACAGGAATATGCTGAGCATCCCAACCGCAAAGACCAGGGGCCATGCAGAAAATACAGCCACGAACATATCCACCGCAACGAGGGTTGTCTCGATCTGGCTCTCGATACTCTGAAATACGAGCAGGGAAACAACCGAAACAATACTGTAGATGATGAATGACGAGATCGTGAGCGCAACGGCTTTGGCAGTAACAACCTGCCAGCGTGGCAGAGGCAAAGTTACAACCATTTCCAATCGCCCATCTTCTTCTTCGCCTGCCAACGTGCCTGTACCGTTGGTAATTGTATAAATCGATGCGACCAGGGGCATCAATGCGATCAGGATGGAAGCCACCCAGTCTTCAAAGGTACCCAAACTCATGCCCATGGCTTTATAGAATTCCAAGTCTGCAAAGCCCGCCATTTGATCGGCAACGGATGGGTAGATACCGATATAAACGATCGGGAAGAAACACAAGCCCAGTCCCCAACCGACAATGGCGCCGCGCCGAAATTTCAACTCCTGCCAGATTAACCTAAGCATGGCTGCCTCCGTTCCCCTTGCCATAATATTCGAGGAATATCTCTTCCAGGCTCATATTGTGGGTTTCGATGTCTTGGATATTGTGCTTTGCCGCAACAGACAGAACTTGCGGCAGGTTCTCACGTACTTCCAGTGTGACGCTTTTCTCGGTACGTTCCAGTTCAGTCACACCTTCGATGTCGAATGTGCCAACCGAGGGCAAGCCCGCAAAGATGAGGGTCATTCGGTTCAAGCGCGCGGCGAATAACTCTTCCACACTTTGCGTTGCCACCAATTGTCCCTCGCGAATGATGCCGACGCGGTCACAGACCGCCTGCACCTCGGACAGGATGTGAGACGAGAAGAAGACGGTTCGACCATCTGCCTTGACCTCACGCACCATTTCCATCACTGTTTGTTGGATCAATGGGTCCAGCCCGCTCGTCGGCTCATCCAAAACGAGCAGATCGGGACGACTCATGAAAGCCGCCACGATGCCTACCTTCTGCTTGTTACCACGCGAGAAGTTACCGATCTTGCGGCTGACGTCCAGATCCAGCCGTTTCGCCAGTTCACGCCAAAAGCCCTTTGAGCCGTTCGCGCCTCGCAGATATTCATACATCATAAAAAATTGATCCGCTTTCATATCTTTGTAAAGCGCCAGTTCACCAGGCAAATAACCAACGCGTTTGCGGATCTCAACGCCCTGTGTTCGGCAGTCCATACCAAATATTGTGGCTTTACCAGATGTGGGTCGGATGACATCCAATAGCACGCGCTGGGTTGTTGTTTTGCCCGCGCCATTCGGTCCCAAGAAGCCAAACGCCTCGCCTCTTTCCACAGTCAGGTTGACATCCTTGATACCGCGATGCTTGCCATAGTAGACGGTTAGATCGTGAGTTTCGATTATCTTTTCATTCATTGCCTGCTCCTTGAGATGTCAAATATATAAGTCTCTTTTTGAGTAAGTCATATACGCCCCAATGAGGCTCACTGCAATGATTGCCATCGATAACCACACAAACACAACATCCATTTTGGATTCATGTAATAACATACCCGGGCTGAAGTATTTGAAGGGCGAAAAGTATTTCAGAAAATCCAGATTTTCATTCAAGTCTGAGATAATGGAGAGGAAATACGTTCCAAGTAGAATGGATACCGCCATGGAACTTGCCCGTTTGTAGTGAGTCATGACGCTGCCGAGGAAGATACCGACTGCCAGGAAGATCATCTGCATGATGAACAGCGCCAGCATGGAAAGCGAGACGAACTCGAAAAAATGGGCGTCCGTTTGATAGGCTCTCGCATTCAGCAGGACCGCGCCCCAGGTAACAAGTAATAAAGCAAGGCTGTTGACTACAGTTGCCAGCGTCTTACCGGTGATCAGCCTGCCCCGTGTGACCGGCAGAGTCAACGCAAATTCGACCGTTTTGTCTCGTTCTTCTTTCGTGATAACGTCTGTACCCCACATGACCGCCGAGATGGACAATATCAACGCAAAGTAGGTCATCATCACGCCAAAGAAGCCTGTAATGGTGGTCAGGTTGAAAGCATTGAAACTGAATGCCTCCAAAATAACCGGCGGGACGCTATCCAGTATTGCCAATAGTTCGGGGTTACCTTCGTAGGCGGAAAACTTGGAAAACCCAACGCTTACAAAGAACAATACGATCACGCTCCAGATCAATAGCGATTTGAAATTCGCCCTGAGTTCTCGTAATACGATATTCATCTCTTCTCCTTGCTCACATCGCTGTTTGAATGTTTCTTCGTGCATAAAGCAGATAACTGCCTGCAATGGAAACAACAATAATAGTTACACTGATCATCACCAACGGCAGGTCATAAGCCGTGTTGGCAATGATGGAATTCGACTCAAAATGCTTGAAAGGGGTGATCAGGTCGAAAGTATCCTCTCCCAACATGCCGCCAAAGACACTCAGGACATACATCCCGAATGCCAGCGCCATGGAAGCCGACGTGACACTTCTGACGCGTTTCATCAACAAGGAGATCACCATGCCAACGCTCAGGAAGAACAATTGGAATGGGAGGATACCAAGCAGGAGCAGGAGCAGGGTTTGAGTTTCATAGGCTCTTCCATCCCTGAACAGGGTGATGGCAATATAACTGCTAATCCATACCACGACATTTGTGATTGTCAGGCTGGTAAGGGCGGCGAGCAGTTTGGTGGTTAAGATACTTGTGCGCCCCACTGGTTTTGCCAGCAGAAAATCCGCGGTCATATCCGTTTCCTCCACTGAGACCAGTCCGAAACCATAGTTCGCCGCCTGGATGGATAGGCAGATCTGGCAAAAGAGGAAAGCAAGGCTGTAAAAACCCAGCACAGTCGACATATCGATGTCTGTCAGCCCAAATGCCACCAGTAATTCTTGCGGCATTTGCGCCAGGGTTTCCTTCAACAAGGCCGCACTATCGGCAAACCCGGAATAGATGGACATAAAGAGAAGGAGTAAAACGATAAGGGACACAGACCAGTTGATGACCGATCCAAGTTTCATTTTGAATTCATGCTTATAGATGTTCATATCAGCCGCCTATTCGTAATAGTGCATGAAAATTTCTTCGAGGGTCGGCTCTTCGATGGTCACGTCTGTTATTCTTTTTTCACTGATCAACCGCGTGAGTACATTGATATCACCTTTATAGAAAAAACTCACCGAGCCGTTGTCTTTTGTCAGGTTGTTGACACCGTCTATAGAAAAGCGTTTTTCATCCAAGTCATCCGCCATCACCTTGATCTTCTTATAGTTATCTTTTTGCAGGGTTTTAATATCCTGGATATTGACGAGACTTCCGTCTTTGATGATCGCCACACGATTGCACATTTTTTGCACTTCGCCGAGGATGTGCGACGAAAAGAAAACGGTCGCGCCTCTTTTATTCTCTTCCCGTATGAGGTTGAAGAACTTCTGCTGCATGAGGGGGTCGAGCCCACTGGTGGGTTCGTCCAACATGATCAACTTCGGCTGGTGCAACAGCCCCTGCACGATCCCGACCTTTTTCTTATTTCCATAGGAAAGATCATCAATCTTGCGCTTCAGATCCAGTTCCATGATCTCCGCCAATTCATACATTCGTTTCGTGGAGTCCTTGGCATAAAAACTGGCTGAATATTTAAGCAGGTCAATTACCTTCATGCCCTCGTAATAAAAAACTTCCGAAGGGAGATACCCGATCTCCTGCCTGATCTCGGATCCGAATTCGATGCAGTCCTTCCCAAAGATCTTCGCATCCCCACTGCTTGGGAAGATCAGAGATAAAAACAGGCGGATCGTGGTGGACTTCCCAGCTCCATTCGGACCAATGAAGCCGAAGATCTCTCCTTCATCAACGTTGAACGAAACATCCACGATGCCACGCGCCTTTGCCCGTCCATAATATTTGGACAGATGATTAACTTCGATAATGCTCATTTTTTATCTCCTCAATTTTGATTGCCCCGTAGTGGTCAAACGCGGCAACGTGGGGGAAATATGACCAGCAGGTCATATGACCACAAAGTCACATTTTACAACGATTCCCCCCTGTGTCAAGTGATTTCTGTCACTTTCGGATGGAACTTACGCTTCTTCCCCAGCCGTCCTTCGCCTCACGCTCAGGATGAGCCTGTTAATGCTTCGAAAAACCGAATCGCCCCCAAAACATTTTCAGCAGTAACCCCGCCCTCCAAAAAGCTACTGCCGCCATGCCATGCGCCAGTACTGCAAACAAAGGCGGAGATTGATATGTATAGTATGTCCAGCATTCGCGCGTGGTACCCCAGAGTTCGAGATAATATCCAAGCCCTGAACCTGCCATGAAGGTTAGCAAAGCGTAACGGTAATCTGTAGGTGTAAGAATTAAGAGAATGCAGAGAATTAATGCCAACCATGTATAGGATTTGTCAAATGTTGGGGAAACGAAGGTCAGCATCAGGCTTATGAAAGAAACGAAGGCCATCCAGTAAAGAGCAGAGATCAGAGATCGGAGATCAGTTGTGATGCGACCAATGATCCAGTCCAATGCTTTTGCGACACGGTCTATAGATAACGATGCGATCGGCCAGGCAGGGATGATCCATAGCGGCGGGCGTTCATTGGTGTAGTAGTGCCAGAGGTTTGTCTGTGTTCCCCATGATTCGATGGCAAGCCCGCCGCAGATACCAACAAAGATGACGAGCAGGTCGGTCTTGAGATTCGCGCGTGCAATGATCGTGACGGACATGAACCCAAATATGCCAAGCAGGAGCCAGTCCATGTAGCGCCACCATGCACCGTTCCAATCCACGTAGCGGAGATATTCCTTTGCAAGGGGCCACCAGATGTAGACGATCAGGAAGATGGTGAGCAGGAACCCGCCAAAAAGGATGGAGGAATCGCGTGTCCAGATGCTTTTGAGCGCGGTGCGTAAGATTGCCATTCGGAAAATTATAGCAATGGTTCCAAAAATAAGGAGAAAAGTACCAAAAGGTTACAAGTGCCTTGCTTTTTTGTTAGGCTTACCCTAAAATAATAGAGAGGGGACTATTTTGTTTTGTCGGCTTGCATATGAGAGTATTGGAGGAGGTGCGTCTCGTTCGTGAAAACCGAACTTCACACGTAAAATGCCTTTTTGGCTTATCTGCAAACCCATAAATCTATTTGAGGAGAATAGCATGAGTAAACATTTATCCAAATTGTTTTCAATCACGTTAGTACTGGCGCTAATGATGAGTATATTGTCTGTTGCGGGAACGGTGCAGGCTGCTCCTGACCTTTTCGCCAACCCTGCGACAACTGTTTTTATCAATGAAATTCATTATGATAATGCTTCGACTGATATCGGCGAAGCCATTGAGATCGCAGGTCCAGCAGGCACAGACCTGACCGGCTGGAGTATCGTTCTGTATAACGGCAGTGGTGGGGCTGTATACAATAACACTGCCTTAAGCGGAGTAATAGCAGACCAAGGCGGTGGTTACGGCACGGTTGTGGTTAACTATCCGTCCAATGGAATTCAGAATGGTGCTCCAGACGGGGTAGCTCTTGTAAATGGAAGTACGCTGGTCCAATTCCTGAGTTATGAAGGCAGCTTTAACGGTGTCGGCGGACCGGCTGATGGTGTAGCAAGCACCGACATCGGGGTTGCTCAGAGCGGTTCTGGCGCAGTTGGCAATTCACTTCAACTAACCGGCTCAGGCACAACCTACGTCGATTTCAGCTGGGCGGGTGAGGCAGCGAACACCTTTGGCGCTCCGAACACAGGCCAGACCTTTGGCGGAGCCCCGACAGCCAAGGCGCTTGTCATCAATGAAATTGATTATGACCAACCCAGCACAGACACAGCGGAATTTGTTGAGATCCGCAACAATGAAAGTGTCAGTGTTGACCTGAGCGATTACAGCCTTGTTTTCGTGAATGGTAGCGGTGGTTTGGTATATAGCACGGTTACTTTCCCGTCAGTGAGTTTGGCTGCAGGTGATTACTTTGTGGTGTGCGCTAATGCCGCCACGGTCGCCAATTGTGACGTGGATGCCAGCCCCGACACGAACTTCATCCAGAATGGCGCACCCGATGCTGTGGCGCTGTTCTTTGGTTCCACACTGATCGATGCTGTTAGTTATGAAGGCGATACAGTTGCTCCTTACACTGAAGGCTCCGGAGCCGGTTTGGTGGATGATGCAGCCAGTGCCACGGAAGGCATTTCCCGCTGTGCCGACGGCTCGGATACCAATCAGAACAATGTCGATTTCAGCCTTCGTGAGATCACCCCTGGTGCGGCAAATGCCTGCAGCGTTGCCTTACCGCAAATTGTGATCAACGAGATCATGCAGAATCCCAATGTCGTGTTTGATAGCGCGGGTGAATGGTTTGAGCTATATAACCCAGGCGCGAGTGATGTGGATATTAACGGATGGACCATTGCTGACGGCGGATCTGACAGCCATGTGATCAATAACGGCGGATCTTTGATCATACCTGCAGGCGGATACATCGTACTCGGAAATAACACAGACTCCGGCACAAATGGCGGCGCTGTAGTTAATTACAGTTATGGGGGTAGTTGGTTCCTAGCCAATGGCGATGACGAGGTAATCCTGTCTGACGATGCAATGAATGAGATTGACCGTGTCGAATACGATGGCGGACCGAACTTCCCTGACCCAACAGGAGCTTCCATGTCATTGGAAGATTCAACAGCGGATAACAATGTTGGAGCAAACTGGTGTCAATCTACGACTCCCTTTGGTGCTGGTGACTTGGGAACACCCGGAGATGAAAATACTTGTGTAGCACCAGTCACCCTTGTAAAGATCCATGAAGTGCAGGGCAGCGGCTCAGCAAGCCCGTTGGTTGGGCAGACGGTTGCAATCGAAGGTATCGTCGTCGGTGACTTCCAGGATAGTGTGGGTGCGAACGGCGACCTGAACGGTTTCTACGTTCAGGAAGAGGACGCCGATGCTGACGGTGATACTGCAACTTCAGAAGGCATCTTTGTATTCCAGGGAAGCAATCCCTCGGTCAACGTGGCGATCGGCGACCATGTCCGCGTTGAAGGCCCGGTCTCTGAGTTCAATGGTCTTACCGAGATCACTTCGTTCAGCGGTGTGTCAGTGATCAGCAGCGGCAACCCGCTCCCAACCGTTACAAATCTTTCCCTGCCCGCCGCATCCCCTGATGCATTTGAAGCATATGAGGGGATGTATGTCAGCTTCCCGCAGCCGCTCGTCATTTCGGAATATTTCAACTTTGACCGCTTTGGCGAGATCGTACTGACTTCCACACGCCACACCACACCCACGGCTGAGTTCGAGCCTGGTTCTCCGGGAGCGGCACAAGCTGCGTTGGATTATCTGCTCGACAAGATCACACTCGACGATGGGCGTTCGAGCCAGAACCCGGACCCGGCTATACATCCAAATGGATTTGATTTCGATCTGTCCAATCTGTTCCGCGGTGGCGACACAGTCGCTGGCGTGACAGGCGTCATGGATTACTCCTTCAACCTTTATCGCATCCAGCCGACCCAGGGCGCGACCTATACGAGCGTAAATCAACGCACGGCTTCGCCCGATGATGTAGGCGGCAATTTGAAGGTGGCCTCCTTCAATGTCTTGAACTACTTCACTACACTGGATAATGCCGGTCCAATTTGTGGTCCGTTGGCGAATCAGGATTGTCGGGGTGCCGATAATGCCACTGAATTTACACGCCAGCGCGATAAGATCATCGCAGCGCTCTCTGCTATCGACGCAGATGTGGTCGGCCTGATCGAAATCGAGAATCATGCTGGTGATGTGCCTGTTGCTAACCTGGTCAGCGGCCTCAACGATGCAGTTGGCGCCGGCACATACGCTTACGTTGCCACCGGCGCCATTGGTTCGGATGCGATCCGCGTCGCTTTCATCTACAAGCCTGCTTCTGTTTCATTGGTCGGGAACTACGCGATACTCGACTCGTCAATAGACAGCCGCTTCGACGATACCAAGAACCGCCCAACCCTCGCCCAAACCTTTGTGAATAATTCGACGGGCGGTGTATTAACCGTTGCTGTGAATCACCTTAAGTCCAAGGGCTCTGCCTGTGACGATGTCGGTGATCCAGACCTTGGTGATGGTGCAGGCAACTGTAACCTGACCCGTAAGGCCGCCGCCGAAGCGATGGTGGACTGGCTTGCCAGCGACCCGACTGGCAGTGGCGACGATGACTTCCTGATCATTGGTGATTTGAATTCCTACGATAAAGAGGATCCCATTGACGTACTCGTGGCTGGCGGTTTTACCGACATGATTTATGCCTACCATGGTGAACATGCCTATTCCTATGTGTTCGATGGACAGACAGGCTACCTAGATTACGCACTGGCGAGCGCTGATTTACTCGGTGAAGCAACTGGTATAACGGAATGGCATATCAACGCTGATGAAGCAGACCTGATCAACTACGATACATCCTTCAAGCAGACTGCTCAGGATGCGATCTATGCGCCGGATGCCTACCGCTCATCAGACCATGACCCAGTCATTGTTGGGCTGGAACTGACTACCGCAGCAGAGATCCATGAGTTGATCGATGATGTTCAGAAACTCGTTGACGATGGTGTGCTCAACGATGGACAGGGCAATGCCTTGTTCGCCAAGCTTGAGCATGCCCTTGAAAAATTAGAGGAAGGAAAACCTGGTGTTGCAGCCAACCAACTTGGTGCGTTCATCAACCAGGTTGAGGACTTTGTAAGCGAGGGCATCCTGACAGCCGATCAGGGCGATGTGCTTATACAATCTGCTTCACTCCTAGTCGATGCACTAAGCGACTAGAACAGTTGTTGTATACAGTTTAACCAAAAAGAGCCCCGCCGAAAATGGCGGGGCTCTTTTCTATAACTTGAGTATCATTTATGTATAGACTTGTGGGTTGACGCAGTGAGGCAGGCGCTCACCCTCCAACCCGGCGATCAGGTTCTTTGCCGCCAGCCAAGCCATGTTTCCCCGGGCGGTATAACTGGCGCTGGCGATGTGTGGGGCAATGACTAGGTTATCCAGCGTCAACAACGGGTGATCTTTCGGTAATGGTTCGGGATCGGTCACGTCCAACGCCGCCGCGAAGATGCGCTTGTCTCGTAATGCTTCGTACAACGCGTCCATGTCCACCACGGGACCACGCGAGGTGTTCACGAGCACCGCGGTCTGTTTCATGCGCCTTAGGGCTTTGGAGTCTATCAAATGGCGCGTATCAGGCGTCAGCGGGGTATGAAGCGAGATAAAGTCCGATTCTGTGAGCAGGGTTTCAAAATCCACAGATATTGCTTTTACATCCGCGTCATGCTGTATTTCATTCGGGTCGTAATAGATCACACGCATATCGAAACCAGACGCGCGGCGCGCCATTGCCCTGCCGATGCGCCCGAAACCGACCAGCCCAAGCGTTGCGCCTTTGATCTCACTGCCGAGCATAAGAATCGGACCCCATGTCTTCCACTTGCCATCACGCACGTAGCGGTCGCCTTCGAGCACGCGCCGCCCGGCGTTCATCATCAACGCAAATGAAAAATCGGCGGTTGCATCGGTCAATACGTCGGGTGTGTTACCGATTGGGATCCCACGCACTGTCGCGGCGTTCACATCGATATTATCAAACCCCACCGCATAGTTGCTGATCACCTTCAGTTGCAGTCCCGCCGCGTCCATCAGTTCGCCGTCAACTTTATCGGTCAGCAAACTCAACAAACCATCCATGCCTTGTATGCGTTTCAAGATCTCTTCACGCGGAGGCGGTAGTTCACCATCCCACACATCAGCATCGCAAAAATCCCTTACAAGGTCAAGCCCCTTGTCTGGGATGATCCTCATTACAAAAACTTTCGGCTTCGGCATAAACGCTCCACAAATTGTTTCTGATATGATAACAGACATGGACGCGGAGCGCTTCGCCACGCAAAGCCTTACCGATGCGCGCATCAAGCGGATTCTGTTCTCCGCGCTCAAGGCGGTTGACCCCGCCGAAGCCGTGCGCAGGAATCTCCCAGCCGTGGGAGGAAATGTATATGGACTGGGGATCGGGAAAGCCTCCATCCCAATGCTGACAGCCCTTGCGGAGGCAATACCACTCATGGGCGCGCTCGCCATCAGCAAGCACGCTTCTTCCTCCGCCCCAAGCCTGTTCCCGGTTCTTTTGGGCGGGCATCCGGTCCCCAACCTTGATTCTCTCCGCGCTGGCGAACGCGCATTGGAGTTTGTTTCAGCCCTGCATGAAGATGACACATTGATCTGCTTGATCTCCGGCGGCGGTTCGGCATTGATGACCGCGCCGCACGAAGGCATATCGCTCGAAGACATGCAGTCGCTCACATCATTATTGTTATCCTGCGGCGCGCCCATTGACGAGATCAATACCCTGCGCCGCCAACTCGACCTCGTCAAAGGCGGCGGACTGGCGCGTGCGACAAAAGCAAAGGTGATCAGTCTGATCCTTTCGGATGTGATCGGGAATCCGCTCGAGGCGATCGCGTCCGGTCCAACCCATCCAAACCCGACAACAAACGATGATGCGCTCGCAATTTTGAGAAAATATGGGATTGAAGAACGAGTTCCAAAATCAATAATGAGTTTTTTGGAATCAGGAAGTTTACTCCATCCATATCAGAAGCAAGCTTCTGAATTCAAAAGCAATAACATTGTCATCGGCGATAACAAACTTGCCGCGCTTGCCGCGGTGGAACAGGCAGATCGTGAAGGGTTTGACGCGGAAATTTTGACAAACGAGTTGCAAGGCGAAGCGCGCGAGGTTGGAGCGATGCTCGCAAAGCGATTACGGGATGAATCAGCAAAGCGGAAACGTCCGTTTTGTTTGATCGCGGGTGGGGAAACAACTGTTACCCTCCAACTTCACTCAGGGCAGGCACTCAAAGGCAAAGGCGGGAGGAACCAGGAATTGGCATTATCCGCTGTGGATGAATTGCGCGGTCTCGGAAATGTGATGCTGGTCTCATTGACAACAGATGGCGAAGATGGTCCAACAGACGCGGCAGGAGCGGTGGTGACAGGGGAATCCGCTCGAAGGGCTGAGTCGCTCGGGTTGGACGCGGCAGGCTTCTTGTCCAGAAATGACACGTATCACTTTTTCCACGCCATGGGCGACCTGATCAAGACCGGTCCAAGCGGCACGAACGTCAACGATCTGGTTTTTCTTCTGGCGCTGTAGACATTTCATCTGACAGAGAACGTTCAAGAGTTATATAATGGTTCATTAGTTTGATATATCCCAGGAAAATCATGCCCAGAATTATTTCTCTTTTTGCGATCCTCATTTTGACCTTGACCTCGTGCGTGGAGGTTTCATCCGAAGCGGTGGATACGGCGACACCCGCCCCGCCTCTTTTCGTGACCGCGACCCTGCCGCCGACAAAACAAGCCCTCACCGTCCCGACACAGGTCCCACCCACATCCACACCCGAGGTTTCGACTACAACGACACCCGGCGCGTCATCGCCCGCCTCGTGCAGAGACAGCGCCATCCTCGTCGAAGATGTGACCTATGCAGATAATACACGTCTGAACGCAGGCGAGAGGTTCACCAAAACATGGAAGTTGCAGAACGTGGGCACCTGCACATGGACAGGGTATACGCTTACATTCGTCAATGGCGACCGAATGGGTTCGCCTGATTCGGTTCCCGTACCTGAAACGGAACGGAGCAAGCCCGTGGACGTTTCAGTGGAATTGACTGCGCCAACCAGCGATGGCATCTATCGTGGAAATTATGAATTACGTAACTCCTCGGGAGAAAAAGTCCTGATCGGGACGGAATCCATCTTCTGGGTGCAGATCGTTGTCGGCGCAGGGGTTTCCTCCGTAGGCGGCACACAGATCGTGCAAAACAATTGCACGTACACATTGAACGATGGATACGTGCAAACATTGATCCAGCTCATCAACCAGGCTCGCGCAGACGTGGGACGCGCCGCGCTGACTGCCAATGCTGCGTTGATGAAAGCCGCGCAAGACCATAGTCTGGACATGGCTTGCAACAACTTCCTCAATCACAGCGGTTCGGACGGGTCATGGATCGGCGACCGCCTGGTACGCGTGGGATATCCCAATTCCTATTATTTGGAGATCATCGCCATCGGGCTCCCGCAGGATGCGATGAACCAATGGCGCAATGACCAAACCCACTGGGATGCGGTCATCAACTCACGCGTGCGCGAGATCGGCGTGGGATATGTGTATTCGAAGTTCAGTTCGTACGGCGGCTATTGGACGGTGGATATGGGAGGACCGTAGGTAATTACTTTCCCCACCTCGGCTGCCAATCGGAGATGGGCGTATTTGTCAGGCGCGTGAGACTGGTCCCATCGGGGTGGATGATGTAGATCTCATTATTGCCGTCGCGAAAGGATGTGAAGGCGATCCAATTTCCATCCGGTGACCAGGAGGGACCGAGGTTGTCGCCCCTGTCCGTGAGTTGGACGAGCCCGGTGCCGTCCATGTTGATGATGTAGATGTTGTGGTCGCCAGCAGGTCCGCGATAGAAGGCGAGTTGTGTCCCATCGGGAGAGAAGGCACTGCGTCCGCCCATGAAATCCAGGTTTGTGACCTGACGGATATTCATCCCATCCGCGTTCATGACAAACAATTGGCGGCTTCCGGCACGCGAAGAGGCAAACGCGATCATCGAACCGTCAGGAGACCAGGTTGGGTCAATGTCGTCGCGGTCCGTGAGGGGATGAGGGTTTTTGCCGTTGGGTCTCATCAGCCAGAGTCCCTTGCCGTGGTTTGTGAAAATGATCCATTCGCCGTTCGGTGAAAGTTCGGGAGCATAGAGACTGCCTATATCTTTTGTCAGGCGTTGCGCCTCTCCCCCATTTACCGGGATCGAGTAGATTTCAAAACCGCCCGAGTGTTTGGAAGAGAAGTACACCGTCCTGCCATCGGGCGAAATGGAGGGATAAAACGCTGTCGTCCGGAAGTCCGTGAGTTGGACACGGTTCGTCCCGTCCGCGTTCATGAGACAGATCTGGTCTATTTGTTTGATGTAACAGGCAAAGGCGATCCTGCCGGTTGGAACCGCGTCATCGAAGTTGCCGGGGACGGGAGAGGGGATCGGGGTGAGAGGGACAGTCTCTTCGAGGGTGGAGAGTGTTGTTACCAAGGCAGTTTCGGTCGTTGGGGCAAATGAAAAAGGCGGGGATGTGGTCAACGAAACGGGATCAACCGTCGGCGTGGTGGGAGGCGAAGCCGGCAGGTTGCGAACGATGTAGATGAAATATCCCGCGAGCAGGCAGGCAAGCATCGCCCCGCATCCCAATCCGCCGAGGAGAAGATTACTGGAAGTGGAGATTCGTTTTGTCGAATTACGCATCCACCTATTTAATCACATCCTGGTTTCTTTATCTTTTTTTGACCACTCCAGCCTTGACCGTCTCGTTGTCGAACGCATCCACTACGATGGATGCTTCTGCAGGAGGCGTCTTAAACACCAGACTGGATGCCAGCGTTTCAAGCGTGACGAATTCTTGATGCGCTTCGATCGCGGACTTCAAAGTTGGGGACGCTTCGACGAACAATTCCATGTGTTCAGCCCCTTTCAGCCCCGCTTTCTTGCGCAAGCCTTGCACACGGCGGACAAACTCGCGCGCGAGACCCTTCTGATAGGGTTCCAGCCAGTCGGTGGGGATGTAAAAAGCGTCCAGTTTTGGATTGCCGGCGAATTTCCAATCCAGCGGGGACCATAACGGCGAATAAATGATGCCTCTCGGCTCATCGCTGAACCGATCCTTATCGTCCACTTGTGTCGCTCTATGGACCAGCCATGGGTGTGTGTGGTGAGTCTTGCCCCAATCTGATTTCCTGAAACAGACCAGGCGTTTCATCGGAACGTCACGGGGCGATTTTTCCTGAGGTAATTGTGTAAAAAAAGTTACATCGCCATCCGTCAATACCCATTGACCTCCAAACACGATCGTTCCCCACCATATTCTTTTGGCGGTTTTCCAATCGCCCTGACCCTTGCACCAATAGGGACGGTCGTTATTGCCCTCATAAACAAGCCAGTTCATTTTCTCCCTGACCGTGTACTCATCCTCCTCCTGCAAATCTATCAGTCCATCAACGTCCTCGCGTGGAAGAATCAAGGCATTCACGATCGCGCTCCATGTACCGCTGTTCGAGAATATGGGCAAGGGATTGAAGTTACTCCCCACCGTTCTTCCATCATCGGTTTTGGCAAGAGCCGAGAGGCCTGCCTGCTCCACCAATATCTTGTCGCCCCAATTCAGAGCCTTGTACAATTCTGTTTTAGGAGGAAGGGGTGCCCATTCATTTTTCTCTGCCAAGATGGAGACAACTGTTGTCGATGATCCCTCTTTTTCTTTTGTGGGAAGAATGGCTTTACTGCGAATGTGTTTATCCTGATAGGCTTTTAGTTCAGCCTGCGGCTTGAATTTTCTGCACAGGATCTTGTTCCAATCCAGCATTTCCCTGTAGATTTCCAGTTTCTCCTCAGACAACTCCCCCTCCGGCATAAAACCCACAAAGGCAGGATTGTAACCATCCTCGCCGAAATCATCTTTTAGGTCATGAGGATAACGCTTGAATACGCCAATGGTTGCGAGGCGTCGGTCTTCATAGGGCAGGTTGGTTTCAAAGGTCAGCACGACCGTACCTTCGGCAGTTTCTGCCACCACTGCCACGGTTGCTTCATGCATCCAACGCAGGTATTGCGTTTCAGGTTTGGCAGCGCCATCTATGCTCACGCGTTTGCGCGGGATTCCGTTCTCCATACTGTAGGTCCAGTTACCAGGCGCCCTCTTCCTTAGATAATCCGCCCGAATTAAGCCATCCCCTTCCTCCGTGTCCATGGGCAGGGCGATGCGCCATTCATTGGGAAAATCCCGCACGTATCTTAGCCACAACAGGCTGGCACCCTCCTTGAAATCAGAATCCAGGCGCGGCCGCTTGAAATACGGTCGTTCGCCCTTCCAGCGCGGCCACTTTTTCTTGAACTCACGCTCCTCGCCATTGTACCAATTCGGCTTTTCGGTCAACCCGGCCGCGCCTTCATGCCCGCGCAAGTGCTGGATGTGCTCTGCGACCTCATTACATACCGCGCGGGTAACAATCAACTGACCGGAAGTCTCGTGTTCCTTGCGCCAATCCGTTAGATTCTCTGCCTTCCATTTGTTCATGATGGCGCGGTATTTCTCCCACTTGCCTGAGTTCTTTTCCACTTCCTGTTCGGGAGTAAGCTTTTCCCAGTTGGGGTTTTGTGCCTCCTGGATGCGCAGGTCGGTCATGGCAACGATCTCGTTCCACATCCAATCCGGCATTCTCTCTTTCTCGTCGGCATGCGGCTCCTCACGGATATCCTTCAGAGCTTCAAGTACATCCTGATGACTCATTGCCTCGATCCTGAATTTATCCTGCAACATTTTGAGATTGTATAATGCCTTGCGTTTGGTATAGAAATTTCCAGTCAGTTCGGCAACGAAACTGTCAATTTTGGGAAGGGCATCATCCCCCTTCTTTTTCTCACCATCCTTGTCATCCTCCTTGAACTTCGACAGCGGAAGAATGATCGGCTCCTCCCCCTCGACTTCGACCTGGTCACCGTCCGACTGGAGGTACCTCAACCAGGTCTGGGCCTGAGTCTCCACTTCATCCTCGCCAACGAGCGCCCGGTTCTCATCTTCACGTTTGGAGGCGAGCAGGTTGCCGAGCAGTTCCTTCGGGTCTGCCCAGGAACCGTGTGCACTGGCATAACGCATCCCAGAAAAATGGATGACCATGTACTGGAGCCAGAGAGGGTATTTCTCAGGATAGTCCCAGAACTTCTTGACAATGATCTCAAGAAGTTCCTTATGTGTCTTCTTCACAAGAGTCTCGCGATACTCGTTCGCCATTTCCATAACGATATCTTTGACCGTGATCTCCTTCTCCGGCACAAACTTGACCAGTTCTGCATCATCATTGCCCGAAGCAGCCAGGGCGGCTTCGATCAGCTTAAACTCGTCCTGTTTCTTCTTGAGGTCGGCGCGCGCCTTCTTCAGCGACGCCTGGATCTCCTTTTCGCGGGTCTGATATTCCTTCTCTCTGTCGCGATGATAATCGGTTTTTTCATGAACCTTGCGTTCAAGAGCGAATTGATAATCGACCATTTTTTCCATCACAGGCATCAGCACCTTTGAAACGATCGTCTCCAAGCCATGGCTTAACTCCATGGACTCGTTTTGGACCTGGCTCTTGATAATCTGACGGTCGATATCGGTCTTGATGCCATCGAAATTCTCCATCAACCTCCTGACAAAAGTGAGTTTGACATCGTAACCCTGCGTGAACTTCAACATGCCGATCAGGTATTCCCAACTCCCTATGAAGCGGTCCAGCAGTTTGTCTTCCTTGCCAAACACCGACTTGAGATCGTCCCAATTTACAGAACCGAACACAACCGCTTCGGTGGATTTGACCAGTGCCTCGAGATTTTCATCCGAAGGCACATTGTTGAAGCGGCGGAGCCATCCCTGCACCGAATGGAGCTCGTTCTCCAATTGCCGGGTCTGTTTCTCGATCCCGATCAGTTCCCCGCTCTTCTCTTCCTTCTTGGCCTGCTGGTTCTCCCTGTTCTTCTGCACAGCCAGTTTACGTTTCTCATACCTTGTATATGATGAGGAAAAAGCAGTCAGGCGAGCCATTTCATCATCCACCATTTTCAGGAGCTGGTTCTCCAGCCGGTCCAACTCATCCTTCTCCTTCTTGGCCAGATCCTCGAACGCTTCCTTCTTTGAAGCAGACCCTTCCTTTTCAGCCGCCCTGATGTTCTCGTTGATGCTGTTCACCCGACGTTTCTGCCGGAAGATGCGGTCGTTGACCTTCCTGCGGTATTCCTCCCAGGCAATGAGCCGCTGTGCCACGAAGATCTTTTCCTTGCGGATATCTTTCCCGTAAATGCTGTTCTCAGGGTCTATCAATTTAAAAGCTTTGTGAAGATTCCTTATCCGTTCGAGTCCATCCTCCCCCTTCTCCGCGTTCTCCGCGTTCTTCAGACCCGGGTATTTCTTCTCATACAGAGCAACTGCATCCGCATAAAGGAAGTAGTCTTTTTGCTCGTTATAGGTTTTGACGATTTCAACCAGGATCTCTTCCTGTTTTTTCACATATTTCTTTTTCCACCGTTCAAGTTCACGTGCCGGCATTTTCTTGTTCTTCTTCCACAGCTCGATCTCCTCGAAATGGACGAGAAAATCGCGCAATTTCTCCAACCGGAAAGGATAAATGGATTTCAACAGGGTATCATTCTGCCATTGGAAATATATTTTTTCGGGCATATGTTCTCCTTCAATCAACCTGTAAGTTCAAATAGATCCCTATCGAAAAATATTACTCAACCATCCCATATATAATAACCCTGAAGTTTCAGGGAGTTACTTCTGACATTCAGTTATATCCCCGTGCGTGAGCATGGCATATTCTAACTCATAAAGAAACCAATTTTATGTTTCAGCAGCAATTCTCAATATGGCAAAGGGGGGGAGATGCGAGGGACAGAAAGAAGAAACCTGAGTTGATTGAAATGCAAACGAAGTACGCAGGGAACGCATAGCGGGGACAGAAACATCCATGATCTGGAATCGAACAGTGGACAGCCACTGCGAACACCCAATGGAGTCTGCG
>DATDAG010000540.1:0-3391 GCA_036525495.1 Anaerolineales bacterium | reverse complement strand
CATCAATCTCCACCGATTGTTTGACTGGTGGCAACGTCGACCCAGAACTAAAACCAGAACTTCGGCCTTCGCAAAGTTGGCCCCGTCCCCATCCTTGCTGGCGCCCGCTTGGGGTGCAGCTTGAATTCGCCAACAGTATCATAGTTTGCGCAAACACTGGCGGATACAAATAATACATAACGTCATAAGGATTCCCACCTTGCACAATGGCTTTGAAGGCGCTCTCGTAATTTTTGTAATCCCAGGAGCGGCCGGAATATTCAACCACGAGAAATAGAAAAAAGAAACTTACAAGAAAAGGCAGAACATCAATAATCAATGTTCCGATGGATGGTTTGGGGTGTTTCCGTAATTCCCGGTAGGCATTAATGACAAGCACCAGCCACATCCAAAACGCGAACATGCCAAAGAGATGTTCTTCAGTGGTGAATAGTTTCGGCATAACGGGCAGACTCAAGTGTGTGAGTAACGCTGGCAAGATCAAACCGATCAGGGGCAGGAAAATCTGATAGAAATAGGATTTGGGATTTCTTGAATTAAAGGGCATTGACAACATATGGGGCAGATTCTATCATTAGATCATATGGAGACCCAATGACTCATTACAACCTCGCCTTCATCGGCTTCGGCAACGTCGCCCGCGCGTTAGTCCGCCTGCTCAAACGCAAACGCGGACTTCTCGAATCGCAATACAGCATCACCTATTCCGTCACTGGCATCGCTACGGGGAGTCATGGCTTTGCTGTCAACCCCAACGGGCTCGATGTAAACAAAGCCCTTGAACTCGTTGAAAGCAAACAGCCCATCGACACAATCTCTAATTCTCCAGTCTCCAGTTCTCTTAGAGTAATCCAACGCTCTTCCGCCAATATCATGTTCGAAAACTCCCCCGTAGATCATCACACAGGTCAGCCCGCCATCGACCATGTGAAAGCCGCCCTGAATTCAGGAATGCACGCCATCACTGCCAATAAAGGGACGGTGGTCCACGGTTATCGCGAATTGACCTCGCTTGCACAGTCAAAGGATAAAAAGTTTTTGTTCGAGTCGACTGTGCTGGGCGGCGCGCCTTTGTTCTCGGTCTTTCGCGAGACCTTCCCGCTGGCAGAACTCCACTCGTTCAAGGGCATCCTCAACGCGACAACCAACCTCATCCTCTCGCGCATGGAAAATGGCGAGTCCTTCGATGACGCCGTGAAATACTGCCAGTCCATCGGCATCGCTGAAACTGATCCCTCCGCGGATGTGGATGGCTGGGACGCGGCGGTCAAGGTTGCGGCGCTGGTCATGGTGTTGATGGATGTCCCTCTCAAGCCGCAGGAAGTGGAAAGAAAAGGCATTCGTGAGATTACGCTTGGGATGATCGAGCAGGCTAAGGGGAGTGGGAAGCGCTATAAATTGGTCTGTTCAGCGGAGAAGGTTGGGGATATGGTCGAAGCAAGTGTCGCGCCGCAACTTGTCGATTCATCGTCCCCGTTGTACGGCATTATGAATTCTTCATCAGGCGTCACCTTTCGCACGGACGTATTGCCCGACTACTCGATCACAGTCACCGAACGAGAAGGTATGCAGGGCGGACCCGTCGAAACGGCGTACGGTCTGTTTGTAGATTTTGTAAGGCTGGCGAGTTTAGCCCGGTGAGCATGGTCATCATGAAGATTGCGCTGGACCTTTTATACTGTAGTTCAGATTTGAGTGGATGCCCGGAGAGGTGAGGATGAGCAGCGTTATCACACCGAACATGCGCAGGTAACTAAGCGGAAAAATATCGAAAGGGGGCAGGACAAAAATGCAGACCGTTGCAAAGCCTACCCATCCAGGCTGGTCCTTGCCGCGGATGGCAATCGCCCATAAGGCTAAGGGTAACGCAATCACGTAATGGTGGTCCCATGCAGTAGGCGTTACCAGAAGTGCAAGTCTTGAAAAATCGAGCAGGTTGCCAAAAATTCGATATACTTCGGCGTTATACCCGGGGGACAGGGTCGGATATGTTTTCTCACGTTGAATAAATCGCACGGCGATCCATATCAATATTACCGAAGCGCATAGAAGATATAATGGCGTAATCATGGATTCGGGAAGTTCGGCGAAACGATTTAAATTACGCGCCAGACTTAGAAAGGTCGTATTTCTGATCCACTCCGAACTTTCTCTTTCAACGGGAAAGCAAATAAAGAATTGAAGGAATTGTCTCCACAGATGAAAATCCCGCCCGAAATTTGTCTGCAAAAAAATGATGATCGCCCCGGTGACAAAAGCGCCAAGTAACGCCTTCCATTTCTTCATCAAGAGGAGCGGTGCCCCCATAACTAGCGGATATAACTTGATCAACCCGCCAATCATCACAGCAGCGCCGCTCAGGAAAGGGAATCGGCTCAATGCTAGCAGGGCGATCAATATGACAATGAGGATATATAAATTCAGTAAATCACAGATTTGCCGAAGTAACGGCTGAAGCCACGTGTTTGGGGCTGATTTCAGCTGATTTCACGAGAAAAGTGACTAAAGGAGCTACAACGAAGCGCTCAAAGATTGAATCCGTGATTTACTGAAATTGATCTGATTCAAGTGCAATGTCCTGATCAGGGGGAAATTGAACAGGAATAAACCGGTTATGATCAGTTTGTTTTTCAGATCAGAAAAGCCAAGCCTGGATGCAAAGCGGCTGGATAATTGATATGCAAGATTGCATAGAAAGAATTGCAGGCATTGGTGTATATAGAACATAAACAACTGCCAGCTGAGTATTTCAGGATCCAGCAATGCTTTGCCAGTCTTGTATATATATGCCATGACCTGGGCAAATAAAGGCGGGTAGTAGTAGAAACTGCCCTTGTATGGATTATTGTCCTGAGCTATGGCTTGAAAAGCATGTTCATAAACTTCGTAATCAAAGGACCTTCCCGTATACTCGACGACCAGGATCAAAAAGAAAAAGCTGGTAAGAATGGGCAGTAGAAGAACCACGGCTTTTTCCAGGGAAGTGCCTGGGTTTGTTTTGATCTGCTGATAGGCAACGATCAATAGAACGCACCACATGCAAAAGCCGAATATTGTGAATAATCTTTCCTCTGTGGTGGTAATAAGGGGCATTATTGGCAGGTCGATGGATAGTAAAAAAAGTGGCAGCCAAGCCGCAAGGACAGGCAAGAGGATATAAAAAGAATAGTCCGATAATTTACGTGGATTGAAATTGACTGACAGCATCGCAATGGATTTTATCACCAACAAACTGGAGTGGATCAGTGAATGGTAGCACCACACTAAAGCGTGGATGGGCATAAACCTTGCGGAAAACGGGGTTCATTGGCAAACTCTTGCGATTACCACATCACGCGAGAAGCCAATGAACCCACACGAGCTATTCTGCCCGAATATGGATTGTCCGGCA
>DATDAG010000539.1:0-43027 GCA_036525495.1 Anaerolineales bacterium | reverse complement strand
AGAATCAGTAGATCACGAAAGTGCGAAATGCGCATGGCGAAAAATGGCATCAGCCAAGTGGAATAAATTTTCAACGGCATGAGCGATCAGGCGCACCAAGCGACGCAGTGTCAGCCAGAATGTAGAAACAGGGTTGGCAGGATTTTTTGGGCAAATCGCAATGTGCTGGCGATGAGCAATATACAGGTTGAAGATCACGAATGCCAGTCCAACCAACAGTAAACGAATGACAGGGTTGCGCGATGTGGTACGCGCGCAAACTTGATACATTTGCCGGTAACTGGTTTCAATACCAAAGCGTTGACGATACATCTCAAAGACTTGATGCGGCTCAATGGATTTCGACAATCGATTGACAGCATAAGCGAACCAGCGTGCGCCTTTTCGTTTGTAACGTCCTTTGGAATACTTCTTCACAACAACCGTGGCAACTTCCAAATGTCCATGTTTAGGGCTCTGGAATGTATAGCTGGTTTTGTGACTGGCAGATTCAAAGAGTGTTCACACGCCGCCTGACTTGCCGCGAACGGGAATAGGGATGATGAATCTGAGCTTGCGCCGCTTGAGTGTTTTGAGAACCGGTACAGAACAGAAACCTTTATCCAAATACACGTAACGAATGGAGATTCCCATAGATTTTAGCCGTTTCAAGAGCCAAGCGACGATGGTTTCCATACTTTCGCCTTTTTCGACGAAGCGTAATGCCAGAACATACCGTTGGGTATCATGCACGATCGAAACTGTTGCGTATCCATGAAAATGGGTTGTGCCTGATTTGGCGGTACTGCGCACGATCTCATTCTTGTCTTCGTAACAGTCGCCATGATACGGAATCAAGGTCAAATCGATTGCAATGTAATATGACCGTTTTCCTTTCTTCACAAAGTGCGGCGTTGGGGCACGCAGAATGCGGTTGAGTGCCCGCTGCAGGACGATCCGATCTGGCAGAGCTTTTGCCAATACTTCGCGCAGGCGATTGGCCGATGGCGCTTCCTTCAATTCATGACATGCCGCATCCGTGCTGATCCGATTGGCGCTGGCATAGCTCAATACGGCTATGGTGTCTTCTGTGGTAATCCGTGTATTCTGTAAGTCCAGTGGCAAGTATGGGCGTACGATCGCGATCAGTGCGTTTAGCACTTGCTTAGATTGTAAGATTCGGTTATTTTTAGACATAGGCTTGAATGTGGCTCCTCGGTTTCTTTGGTCAGAGCCAAGTAAACCATGTTCAAGCCTTTTCGTGAACTACTGAGTATCGCATACAACCAAAAGAGGATGAAAGAGGAAAATGGCAAAACCCGTAATTTTTTCACTTGATGATGAC
This sequence comes from Anaerolineales bacterium, assembly GCA_036525495.1. Taxonomy (GTDB): domain Bacteria; phylum Chloroflexota; class Anaerolineae; order Anaerolineales; family Villigracilaceae; genus Defluviilinea. The sequence continues at coordinate 41,703 of DATDAG010000539.1, read as the reverse complement.
CCGTCCGTTTTGAATTCTGTCGAACGCGACCTGCGCGCACGCTACGGGAAGGAATACCGCATCCTTCCGATCAATGCTGGCAAAGCCGCACTCGAATACCTGAAGAAAATGGAAAAGCGCAACGAGACCATCGCGCTGTTTTTGGTTGACCAGCGCATGCCCGAAATGAGCGGGACGGATTTTCTAGAAGAGGCGATCAAGATCTTTCCACAGGCGAAACGGGTACTGCTCACAGCGTATGCAGATACCGAAGCCGCCATCGATTCGATTAACGAGATCCGGCTCGATTACTATCTGATGAAGCCCTGGCATCCACCGGAGGAGAGACTGTACCCGGTGTTGGATGAATTGCTCGAAGATTGGAAGATACGCGCCCGCCTGCCTTATGATGGCATCCGCGTTGCGGGGGCGCTGTGGTCGTTGCCGAGTCATCAGGTGAAGGATTTTCTGACGCGGCACCAGATCCCGTATCAATGGCTGGATGTTGAAAAAGACCCGGATGCGCGGAAACTTGTCGAGGGCGATTCAACAGAAATCACCAAATTGCCCGTTGTATTCTTCCCGGACGGAAACGTTCTAACACAACCCGACTTGAAACACCTGGCTGACAAGGTTGGGCTGCAAACAAAAGCAGAACTTCCCTTCTACGACATCATCGTTGTAGGGAGCGGTCCTGCCGGGCTGGCTTCAGCCGTCTATGCCGGTTCGGAGGGGTATCGCTGTCTTGTGGTCGAAAAGTCTGCGCCAGGTGGACAGGCGGGGAGCAGTCCGAAGATCGAGAATTATCTTGGTTTTCCAAGCGGCATTTCCGGCGATGATCTCACTCGCCGCGCGGTTTCGCAGGCAAAAAGATTCGGCGTGGAAATTCTATCGGCGCAGGAGGCAGTTCAGATTACGGTCAGGGATGCGTACCGGATCGTCACATTGGCAGATGGCACGGAGTTGTCCTGTCATGCGGTATTGGTCGCGACGGGCGCGTCCTTCCACATGTTGAGGATGCCGGGCGCTGATACACTGACCGGCGCGGGCATTTATTACGGCGCGGCGTACACCGAAGCGATGCACTACAAGGATAAGGATGTGTTCGTTGTGGGCGGCGCGAATTCCGCCGCACAGGGTGCGCTGTACCTCACACGCTTTGCGCGCAAGGTCTCAGTGTTGATCCGCGGCGCCGAACCGACCGCATCGAAATACCTTGTGGATGCGATGGAAGAGAACGAAAAACTTGAACTGATGTTGAACACCGATCTGATGGAACTCAAAGGCGAGACCACGCTTGAGCAGATCGTTGTAAAGAATACTCTAACGAACGAAATGCAAACTTTCGATGCTTCGGCGTTGTTCGTCTTCATCGGAGTTCGTCCGCAAAGCAACCTTGTCGCGAACCTGGTAAAGCGCAATGAAAAGGGATACATCTACACCGGCACAGACCTGATCGTGGATAAAAAACCGCCTCAAGGCTGGACCCTGGAGAGGGCTCCGTTTCTATTGGAAACTAGTATCCCCGGTATTTTCGCGGCTGGTGACGTCCGTTACGGAACCAATCACCGGGTCGCGTCCGCGGCTGGCGAGGGAGCGATCGCGTTTGCATTGATGAAGGAGTATTTGAAGTCACTTTGATCTGTCATTGCGAGGAGGAACGTAGTAATGACGAAGCAATGACGGAAATTTTATTATGAATATTCAAGACCTCCGCAAATCCCCATTATTTGAAGGCTTGTCTGATGATGAGTTGAAACAACTCATGGACAATGCCAAGCCCGTCTCTTTACACGCGGGTGATGCTTTGATGAAACAGGGCGAACCGGGTGATACGGCTTTCGTTGTGGTTAGCGGGGAATTTGAAGTGACGAAACAATCCGGGCAGTCGGTGATAAAGATCGATGTTCGCAGTCCGGGCGATGTGTTGGGAGAGATGGCTTTATTGTCGAGCGCGCCGCGGTCAGCCACCATAACGGCTGTGACAGAATGCGAAACATTGTGCATTTCAAAAGAAGTGTTTGACAATTTATTGTCAACCAGTTCGACGGCGGCTCTGGCAGTATTGAAATGGGTGATGGCGCGGCTGAGCCAGAACGATGCACTGCTCCACCAGCAGGAACGCATGGCGGCGCTTGGGACCTTGAGCGCGGGACTGGCTCACGAGTTGAACAATCCTGCTGCCGCGGCGCAGAGGAGCGCCTCGCTGTTGAAAGTGAGTCAGGCGAAGTGGCTGGAACTCACGCATCAGATCGAGACAAGGGCGTTCAAGGAGGATCAAACCGTATGGCTCGACGACTTCATGGAGGATACGGCGCGCCGGATCGAAAATCCGGTAAAGCTTGAGGCGTTGGAAAAGATCGATCTGGTGGATCAGCTTCAAGTCTGGTTGGAGGCGAACGGAATTGAGTCAGCGTGGGAGCTTGCCCCTGCGATGGTCAAGTTTGGATGGAGCATCGAGTCTTTAGATCCATTGAAGGAAACGACGTTTTTTGATCTGGCTGTCCAATGGCTGGGGGCGGGATGTATGATGACGGAGTTGTTGATCGAAGTCCAGGAGACGACGAGCAGGCTTTCGCAGATCGTGCGTGCGATGAAAGCGTATACGTATCTTGACCAGGCTCCGTTGCTCGAAGTGGATGTGCATGATGGGCTGGAAAATACACTGGTGATCATGCAGCATAAATTGAAACAGGGCGTGGCGGTCATACGGGAGTACGCACAGAACTTGCAGCGCATCGAAGCGTATGCGAGCGAGTTGAATCAGGTTTGGACGAATATCATCGATAACGCAGTAGATGCCATGAATGGGAACGGGCAGATCATTTTGCGGACGTATGAACAGGATCAAAACGTTGTTATAGAGATCGTGGATGATGGTCCTGGCATTCCCAAGGATATTCAATCGCGTATTTACGAGCCGTTCTTTACAACCAAGCCGCCCGGCAAGGGGACGGGGCTTGGCTTGCATATCTCGCATGACATCATCGTCAACCGCCATCATGGAATATTATTGGTTGAGTCGAAACCCGGCGAGACAAAGTTTAAAACAGTTCTTCCGGTCAAGATGAAAGGAGAGAATTAATTATGAATAACGATCAGGAGATGAGGGAAATATTATTGTCTGCGAATACGGTCGCGAGCGTGGGTTTGTCCTCTAGCGATGAGAAGGAAAGTTATTGGATCGTTTTCTTTTTAAAGGAGCAGGGTTATAGGATGATCCCTGTCAACCCGAAGGCTGATGAAATTTTGGGTGAAAAGGCTTACCCGAGTCTCTCAGACATTCCCGACAAGGTGGATGTGGTGCAGGTCTTCCGCAGGCCGGAAGATGTGCCGCCGGTGGTGGAGGAAGCCATAAAGATAGGTGCCAAGGTGGTCTGGATGCAGGAGGGGATCGTCAACGAGGAAGCCGCGCGTATGGCGCGTGAGGCAGGTTTACAGGTGGTGATGGGCGTTTGTATGCGCGCCACCCATAAAAGATTGAAAATCGGTCCCAAACCGAATATGGGGTAATGTCTACATTCTTTGTTTTGAGAGGAGAGTACACTCATGAGCGAATTTGAACAGGCGGTAAGGGAATTGTTGGAAACCACGAATACGATTGCAAGTGTGGGGCTGTCGTCGAATCCAGAGAAGGATAGTCACTGGGTCGTGAAATATTTGAAGGAGAAGGGATATAAGATCATCCCGGTCAACCCGACTGCCAGTGAGATCATGGGTGAAAAGGCGTATCCCAGTCTCTCTGATATTCCCGACAAGGTGGATGTTGTGCAGATCTTTCGCAAATCGGAAGATGTGCCGCCGGTGGTCGAGGAAGCAATCAAAATTGGGGCGAGGGCGGTTTGGATGCAGGAGGGAATCGTTAACGAAGAAGCCGGACAGGCGGCGCAAGATGCCGGATTATTTCTAGTGATGGACACCTGTATGCGCGCCGCACATCAATGGTTGAAGATTGGGCAGAAGCCTATTGCGCTGTGATGGTTGTTATGATCATGCGCTTTGCGCCTGCAAAGACGAGAGCCTCGGAGATGACCGGGGCTTTTTCTTTGTCTACGAGCGCGATCATGTTGCCGCCGCGTCCTCCGCCGCTGAGTTTTGCTCCCAGCGCCCCGGCTTTTTTCGCCTCTGCGACAAGGTGATCGAGTTCAGGTGAGGAGACGGTCATCTCTTGAAGCAGTGCGTGGTTTTCGTCCATCAATTCGCCCAGCGATTCCCATTTGCCTGTTTCAATGGCGCGACGTGCAGTGAGCGATATTTCAGCCACTTTATTGAACATATTTTCCCATCTCACTTTATCTGCCTCCCATAATTTGCGGACATCACCAACGGACTCTTTCGTTGGTGCGGAGATGCCGGTGTTGCCGATGACCATCGTAAAGGGGCTGCCAACTTGGAAAGTCTCGATGGTCTGACCTTTGATGAAATAGACGGGCTTGGCATATGTAACTACAGTGTTGTCTATTCCTGAGGGCGTGCCATGATGGATTTTTTCGATTTCGTAAGTGAACGAATTAACATCTTCATCCGCCATTGGGAAGTTGAGATGGGATGATAACGCGCGGGTGAGGGCGACTGTCACCGCCGCGCCGGAGCCGAGCCCCGATGCGACAGGGATGGTCGAAGTGATTTTTATATCGAGGTTGGGGAAATGACCCTCACCCCCATCCTCTCTCCATAAGGGAGAGGGGCGCAGGGGTGAGGGAGAATTGCGCGAGAGGAATAGAATATTATGGATGACAGAGGCAATTGGATGGTCGGAGGGAAGCGTGTTGAGTTCGGCGTAAAGGTTTACGTCCGGGGCTTCGATCCAGATGCCTGCCCGGTTTGATTCCGTAACTTCCACATCCGCATGGACTTGTGTGACCGGTACAGCCAGCGCAGGGCGTCCGTATACAACTGCATGTTCGCCGAAGAGAATGATCTTGCCGGGCGCGGAGGATGTGGTCATACGGGACAATCTGCCTATTTGCCCTAGGACAAATAGAACACAACGATCACAGCCAGCCCCCACAATAACACTGTCATCTGCAACGGACGATCCTTGAGCGCAACTTCGTCCGGCGCGCCTGCCTCGTGACCTGTATGAATTAACTGTAGATAACGGAAGATGCCATAGACAACGAAGGGTATGGTCAGCATCATGCTGTGGTTTTCGGGCAGATTGGGCGCTGAGAAGGTGTAAAGCGAATAGGCAACGATGGTCATGCCGGAGACGATGGTAATGTACTGGTCGAGCAATGGAATGGTGTATCCGTCCAATACTTTGCGGTGCGCGCTGGCGCCCTGCGCGAGCAGGTTCATTTCTGCGCGGCGTTTGCCAAAACCGATATATAGCGAAAACAGGATCGTGAGCATATACAGCCAGGGCGAAAACCGTTCAACTGTGATGAGCGTTACTCCCGCGCCCACTCGCAGGACAAAACCCGATGAAATGATAAGCACATCCAGGATGGGAACATGCTTGAGCCAGCGCGAATAAAGCAGGTTGATGATGAAATAAAGGGCAATGATCCCCGCAAAGAACGGTTCGAGCAGATAACCCAGCGCCAATGAAACCAGCGCCAGGATGAAGGCTGTTGTCAGTGCAACGGTGACGGGCAATTTACCCGAAGCCAGCGGGCGGTGTTTCTTTTGAGGATGTTTGCGGTCGGCTTCGATATCCGTGATGTCGTTGAAAAGATAGACAGAACTCGAGATCAAACCAAACAAAAGGAATCCTTCGAGCGTTTTCAGGAACGGTTCACGTTGGAATAATTGCACATCAAAGATCAATCCGAAAAAGACGAATCCATTCTTGATCCATTGACGGACGCGCATGCCTTTGATGAGATGCTTGAGCATGCGGTAATTTTACCTGATGCAAGTACAATAGGCGCATGCCAAAAGTACGATTGGATGTCTTGCTTGTCGAGCGCGGACTCGCTGATTCGCGCGCCAAGGCGCAAGCCCTCATCATGGCAGGACAAGTGCGCGTTGCGAACCAGGTCGCGCTCAAACCTGCCACAGCCGTGGACGCCAAAGCCACGCTGACAGTTGATTCCGGTCCACGCTTTGTTTCGAGAGGCGGAGAAAAACTGGACGCCGCTCTCGAAGCCTTTGCCATTGATGTGAGCGGACTCGTCTGCGCCGACGTGGGCGCGTCCACAGGCGGGTTCACGGATTGCCTGTTGCAACGCGGCGCAGTGAGAGTCTATGCCATTGATGTGGGGAAGGGCATTCTGCACTGGAAATTGCGGAATGATAAGCGCGTCGTTGTGATGGAACAGACGAATGCGCGGTTTGTAGAATCATTGCCAGAGCAGGCCGAGTTGGTGACGGTGGATGCCTCTTTTATTTCGTTGAAGATTTTATTGCCAGTGGTGAAGAATTGGATTTTTCCCTCACCCCCATCCCATCTCCCAGCGGGAGATGGGCGCAGGGTTGAGGGAAAAATCGTTGCCCTCATCAAACCTCAATTCGAAGCTGGTAAAAAGGATGTCTCGCGCGGGGATGGGGTGATACGCGACCCCGAGATCCATAAACAGGTGTTGCTGGACGTGTTGGGATACGCACAAGCGGGAGGATTTCAAGTTCGCGGGCTGATCAAGAGTCCGTTGTTGGGGCCGAAGGGGAATGCGGAGTTTCTTGTACGGCTGAGTCAGGCCGAAATCAAGGCAGGAAGCGAAGATGTTAATCAAATGATAGAACAGGTATTGGAATAAGCCTCTCTGGTAAAATCTTGCCCATGTGTCCATCATCCACTGATTCAGAATTCAATGTCCATAATCCACTGCCTTTGCTGATCGTGATCTCAGGTCCGTCAGGCGCGGGCAAGGATACCGTGATGCAGCGCATGCAGGAACGCGGACTGCCGTTCCACTTCGTTGTGACAGCCACCACGCGCCCGATCCGCGCGAATGAGACGCATGGCAAGGATTATTTTTTTGTGACGAAGGATGAGTTCGCCCGGATGATAGATGAGGACGAGTTGATCGAACATGCCATCGTGTATGGCGATTACAAGGGCATTCCTAAGCAACAGGTGCGCGAGGCGCTCGCCAGCGGCAAGGACGTGGTGATGCGTATCGATGTGCAGGGAGCTGAAACTGTGCGCAAGATGGCTCCCGAGGCATTGATGATCTTCATCACAACGGACAGTGAGGAGGAATTGGTGCATCGTCTTGAAACCCGCAAGACTGAGACGGCCGATTCTCTGGCGATCCGTATTGCAACCGCGCGCAAGGAACTCAAGCGTGTGGAGGCGTTCGATTATGTGATCGTTAATCGCGATTTCCATTTGGACGAAACAGTGGACGTCATCCGCGCCATCATCCAGGCGGAGCATCACCGCGTGGACCCGAGAAAGGTATCTTTATGAAAGATAATTATCCTGCTTCTGATCTTCCCCAGCCTGCCCCTCCTCAACAACCCGTCCGCATGGCTTTGCCTCAAACCGCCCCGTATGTGACGTATACGATCATCGGCGTGACAGTCGCTGTTTATATCATTCAATGGATAAGCCGGGCATTTATTCAGATTGACCTTCCAATTGAGTTTTTTGCCAAGGAAAATGATTTGATCCGCGCCGGGCAGTTGTGGCGATTGTTGACGCCTGCATTGGTGCATAGCCCTCATTCGCTGGCTCATGTCGGTTTTAATATGTATGCTTTATTTTCATTCGGAGTTGCTCTTGAAAGCTACTTTGGGCATGGGCGCTTTCTAACGCTTTATGTTCTTGGGGCGTTCACAGGGAATGTGATGTCTTTCCTGTTTTCGAGCGCGCCTTCGATAGGCGCATCCACTGCGGTGTTCGGAATAATCGGTGCGGAGGCAATATTCTTGATCTTGAACCGCAAATTGCTCGCAGGGCACTTCAGGCGCGCAATCGGGAACGTGCTTTTCATTATTGCGATCAACCTGTTTCTGGTCGGGTCACTGCCCGGCATTGACAATTGGGGGCATATCGGCGGGCTGGCTGGCGGATTGATGTTCACGTGGTTTGCCAGTCCGCTTTGGGAGATCGAGGGGATCCAGCCCATGCTCCGGTTGGTGGATAAACGCTCTTCGCGCGAAGCGATCACAGGCGCGGCGACGGTGTTGCTGATCTTTGGCGCGCTGGCGTTTTGGGGGATGGTGAGGTAGGGAAATAATAAAGGTGGTTGAGTAGTCCTGAGCGAAGCGTAGCGAAGTCGAAGGAAGTATCGAAACCACATCATTGAATTTCATATAACACGCTGGTTTCGATATACCCCTCAAATTGCATTCGGGATTACTCAACCAGCGTGTTATTTTTTACGGCACAATTTCAAACACAGTCCCCGCGCTCGTCCCCTGCACTTCAGGGAAGAAGGCTCCCCAGGCGTGGGCAGGCAGGACGCGGAACTCTCCCGCCTGCACGGGGATGAGAGTATATGTCAGTACGTAGGTCCCCGCGGGGAGGTAATCAGCGGTGAAGAGGATACCCTCATCATGGATCTGCGGATCGTTGAAGAGCCACCAGCCCCATCCGTCTGCGAAGGGATTGTTATCGTCGAATTGAGCCTGCACACCGGTTGAGTCTGCTCCCAGTTGGCTGGTTTTGAGGTCCCGGTTCAAGATTTCAGTGCCTGCCGGGATATGGTCTTCGACCATGATGTAGTATGAGTCGTGGGGCAGAGTCAATGTCAGTTGGGCTGTGAGGAATTGATCTGGAGCAAGCCTGAGCGAGGAAAGAGGCGTGCATGATTTTGTACCCTGTTCAGGTAGACAATAAACACGCTCAATACTCATCCCGGCATTTAATGGCTGCACATCTTGCACAGGACGGTTGACCTTTAGCACGATGTTGTAGTAAAGACGCCCAAGCCCATCCTCCCTTTGAATGGTGAGCAGGTTGGGCGAGTTTGGCGAAAGGAACTCGAGCGGAACGTTTGCCTTGAGCGGCGCAAGTTGAATGCCATTCACGTCCCCGCTCGTGAGCGGACTGCTGTTGAGCGCGGCGTTGAACGCGTAATCGGCGCGCAGGTCGCCAAGCCCGACCATCGCTTCGTTGAGAGCGATCATCGCCCAAGCGTTCTCGTGACCTGTGTTCCACAGCCCGCGTGCGTCCCGATGCGCGGCAAGATAACGGACGGCTTCAAAAAGGATCTGATTTGCGGGATCAAGTTGAGCGAGAGCATATACAACGATCGAAGTCGTGTACACTGGCGAGCCGCGCCTGACGATATTTTCGGATCGTGTTTCCCAGTGGGCGCTGGATGCCGTGCGGATCGCGCTAGCTTCGAGGTTCGAGATCAGTTCACGAATGTGCGTGTCTGCGGGGTTGATGGCTTTGATGACTGAGGCGAGCCACGCGCGGCTCGATGGACTCATCCGGTCGCGCGCTTCATACAATGAACCAGCGATGGCTTCATCTGCTTCATCTGGAACGCCTACCTGGCTCAATACAAATTGAATGAATGCGGCTTCATCGAGTTCCGCGCCTTCTGTGTTCTCGGTGATCTCCATTTGCGTTTCTTGCAGGTATGCGACTGCTCGGTCCAACGTGTCCTGGTTCACTGCCGCGCTTATGGTTTGCGCCCGTAACAAGCCAAACAGAACATACGCAGAAATATACGGGTCAGATCTCTCTCCCGTCCCTCCATCTTGAAGGGGGGCTTGTCCCCACCAACTCCATCCGCCATCCGGGTTTTGCAGGGATTGCAACCGGCTCAGACTCGCGTTCATGTTTGTTTCGATCCGCTCCGACAAAGCGGGGTCGCTCAAACCTGCAATGTTCAACGCGCGATGGACTTCGATGTTCGGGAGCAGATATGAAAGACTCGCCTCCGCGCTGATCGCATAGGGCGGGACTTCCATCGCCTCCAACGCGGACAACAAACTGCCAGCCAACGAGGGGCTTAGTTCCACATCCAAGCCCGTCCCTGCGCCGGCTGTGAACGTGCGCGGAAGCGAGATGACTTCCTGTTGCGAGGATGTGCCGCGCAGGACTCCCCCCGTGACGAAAGCCTGCGGAGATGTGTATCGCAAAATGGGCAGCCTGCCCCAAACAGGGCGCGCCGAATCCTGTAGCGATGGCGTGCCGCTGGTGGTGACGGAGAAAACCAGATCTGCCGATTCTGCGAGACCCGCCGTACCCCACCATTCCACGCGCGCCTGCGCGTTGGGAGAGATGTCAAAATTACGCGTGGCAGATTCAGGGTTGTCGAGCACGAACCCCTCGCTTTGGATGTCGACAGCCACGCTTAACTTGTTGGGTGTATTGTTATTGATGACCGCCGCCATCAACACATGGTCGCCGCTTACCAGAAACCTGGGCGTGACGGGGCGGATCAACAAGGGCTTTGTCGAAACGATCTGCGCCTCTGCCTGCCCGACCTTGGTGTCAACCGTCAAGCCGCGAACATCCACCTGCCAGGTGGTGAGCGAGTCGGGCAGGGTCATCGTCACCTGACCGCGACCTTCGGAGTTTGTGATGAGCGAGGGGTTCCAATAGGCGGTATCGGGGAAATCTTCGCGCACGAATGACTCGGCGTCCCCGTCCCCGCCGCCAAGACCGCCAATCTCAAGAACATCACGCCCGCCGTATGCCGCGAGCGAGAGACCGGTCTCTATACCAAGCGGTTGGATGCTGTAATACGCGGGCAGAATATCTTTTGCATTTGGGTCTGTGAGGGCAAGTGTCGCAAGATCAACAACTGACAATGAGAATTCTCCCTGCACGGGCTGATCCTGATGATCTGTCACGACCATATCAAAGGTGACCGGGTCGCGCGGTCCCGCTTCGGATGGGTTCGAGAATAATTGCACCTTCAATTCCTGCGCATCCGGCGCGACGGGGAGGTTGACCAGCCCCTGACGGAAATTATTCCCCTGCCCAAGCACTGTCACGCTGACATACACATTCGGCGCGTGCTCATCCGTGATCGGGAGTGAATATTCCTCGCCGCTCCCGCTGATCGAAACGACTTCCGAATTCGAGATCAGACCGCGTTCGATTGTTACGAGCGCGAGCGAATTCGTTATAAATGGATTTGGAATAAAGACCTTTGCAATTTCACCTCCGTTGTACGAATCCTTGTCCGCTGTAAGTTCGAGTCTTTGGTTTGGCAGGTCGGGCCAGGCGGCTGTGCCTGCGCCGCCCACCCAGACGAGGACTTGCGAACGCGCCCCGCCGCCTGAAACATTGAGCATGTACGTCCCTGCATTGGGCGGGACGAACGAAAGCCGCGCCTTGCCGTCTGCTCCGGTTGCGAGATTACTGCTGGATATTGGCGTATAAACAGGTGTGTATTTGGGGTAGCCGTTGAGGTCCACTTCTTTTTCCCAGCGTACTTGTTTGAACTCTGCCTCGAGCGTTTTTTCGCCGGATGGGTTTTTCTCCCAGTCCACTGTGTAGACTTCAAAACCAAGTGCGGATTTTGCCGTACCAACCCATTGATCGGGGCGCAAGCCAATGTAGAAGTCCGTGAGGTGGACAGTCACTTCGTTTCGGGCGCTGACGGGTAAACCTGATTCGTCCGTGGCAGTTATCTCCAGAGTGAGCACTTGACCCAAGTCGCGCACAGGGATGCCTGTCAGGCTTATGGACAGAGTCCCGTCTGGGGAAGTCTGAGCCGTGCCCTCGTTGAGGAATTGCCCAAAGTAGCGGGAGTCATATCCAGCCGGGAAGCGGAAAGTATCCAGCCAATCTGTATTAATTAGACCCGTCTGATAATTTGGGAGATGGAAATAATCAGGCTTCGTATAAAGTGACCAGTGAACATCCACATTCCCGGCGGGCGCGTCGAAGAAATATCGCGCGTTGACGTTCGCCTGCGCGGGGGCTCCCTGCCTGATCTCGTCAGGGAGGATATTCACATTCAGGTTGATCTCAGGTTTGCGATACTCCGCCACCTGGAAGGAAAGGTGGAGATTCAAACTTTCGTTAAAAAATGTGTAATAGCCTGGCACGGCATCCTGCGATAGTTCGATCTGACCGTTGAATGTGCCGTACGGCGAAAGCGACGCGTTGATATTCGCGAGTTGCGTGCCTTGCGCGTCGTTCAAAATGACCGGGACGGAATTGATGGACGGCAGGTCGTAACGCCCGTTGAAAGCCTGGCGCACGATGCCGCGATAGTAGATCATCTGCCCGGGGCGGTAGATGGGGCGGTCGGTGTACATATAGATCTCGTTGTGCGGTGCCTGTATTTGTTGCGAGTAGCCGAAATCCCATGCGTTGATGCCCATATTCCAACTGCTGGTCGCGAGCGCAAAGTTTTGGTCACCCGGCGAACCGAGCATGGCAAAGGCCTGATCGTCGCGTTCACCTACCGCACCCTGCCATATTCCATTAACATCTGTTGTGCCCGAGGCAAGCAGGTTGCCTGTGTCATCGTAAATGGTAACCGGCGCGCCAGCGATGGGTGTCTGCGAGGGCAGATCCACCGCCCAAACGAGCGCATCGGTGGCTCCCAGTTTGAAAGTGAGATTGACCTGACTGGATGCGACGAAATTGATGCTCTTTGAGTTCGACAATATCTGTGGCGAGGCGATGTTCACATAATACAAGCCGGGTATGAGCTGGTTGTTCGGCTGCGCAAGGTTCAATTTCACATCGCGGGACTGGTTGGCTGGAAGATCAAGAACTTGTGGACTGGTAAATGGATCGGTCGGCGTGTAGGCTTGCTGGAGTTCAAACGAATTTTGAAGCGTGAAAAAATCCTGTAACGTTATTGGCGCGACGGCGACATCAACGTTTTGAACATTCAACGCGTTAGCAGATAACACAGGTTCATCCGGTCTCACAAACAATGTGGATGAGAAGAACGGTAATACGTTCAGGTAGGGGCTAAGCGGCGGTGTGCGGACTTCCAAACTGAACGGGACGCCAAGCGACTGCCCCCACTCGTCGCTGACCCGATCAGATAATTCGATCACATACTCTTCGCCGGGAGCAAAATCCCCATACACATAAAGGTTTGAACCGTCAACGTTCGTTTCAAGGTTTTCCACTGTGGGAGATACGGTCACAAGGTCTTTGTAATTGCCCTGTGCCAGCGGCGCGGTAAAGGAAAAAGTTGTGAAACCGTAATTGATCTCTGTCGATCTCACCCCAAAGTTTGCAAACGTGCGTAACACTGCGCCGTAATCTGCGCCAAGCGTCATTCCGCTTTTCGATTTTGCACCTGCGCCCACATTCATCGTATACCCAATTCCGCGTGCCAGCGTGCCCTCAGGCACGAACGTAAACTCGGTATCATCGTCGTTCCACGTGTACGCGCCGTTCACCGAACCTTCTGTTCCGCTGAATACGAAATTCAATTGCACACTTTGCTTGTCCATTGGCTGGTTGAACGTCAGTTTGATCTCCGAATTCGGCGGAAGGAATTCCTCCGCAGACGGACTCAACGAGACAACTCGCGGCTGTGCAGTGACGAACTTCCACGCATTGACCACGCTTCCATCCAGGCCGACGCCTGATCCTGTTTTCAGGTCCTGGTTCACGCTGATGGTGTATTCCGTCCCGCCAAGCATGGCTGGTTCCGGATAATAGATGTACGTGCTGGTATTGATCCATTCGCCGTGTCCCTCAACAGACGGCAGAATCGTGAATGCAGATGGCAACGAAGCAGAGTCTGCGCCGAGCGGCACAACCGGCTGGTTGAACGAGACCGCAATTGCCGCGTCCACATTCACATCGGTTGTGTTCGCTTTGGGGAGAAGGTTTGTCCCGCGAAGATAATCTGCAACTGTGAACGAGAGTTGGATGGGTTCCGGGATGCCAAACCCGCTGGCGGATTGAATGGAGTTCGCGATCTCGATATTTAATTTTGTGTTGGGCGCGTAGGATTGCGCAGGCTGGAAGACCAGTGTCGCTTCGTCCCTCCATTTAAACGCGCCGGATGGCAGTCCACTGAATGCGGATTCGGCGGATGCTTTGTTTATTCCCTGATTGAAATAAAATGTGATGGACGAGAGATGCCCGATGACCGTGTTAAGCGGAGGGTCCGTTTCGATGAGCGCGAGAGGGTACGCCTGTTGGATTGCTGTGGGGGATTCGACTGTTGGTGTGGGTTCTGGCGCCAGGAAACTGGGAAGGGTTGGGGCGCCTCCGCATGAAGTGAGGATCAGGCTTGTTAAGAGGAGGCAGTTTAGGATGAGAGGGATGCGGGTCTTCGTCATAAGTCCTCAGGAAATATCGGGATCATATTCCCGACTCATTATACTCTTGATGATTGTTCAGGAATCAAAAAAGGACACGTTTCCGCATCCTTTTCTTTTCTATCTACTCACCTGTATTGACGATCGCATCAACTGCCACTGCAATCTCCTGGAAGGTTGGTATCTTCCCGGGCTGCCCAACCTTGACGCCGTTTACAAATGCGCTTGGCGTTCCGGAAACGCCGAGTTCCTGCCCATAGGCGAAATCTGCCTGAATATCCGCCTGGTATTTGTTATCGCCGAAGCAGGCGTCGAATGCATTCATATCAAGATCGATGGTCTCAGCCATGGCGGTCAGGCGGCGGTTGTTGAAGTTGCCCTGGTTACTGCCGTTCCAATTGGCGTAGATGACTGCCTGCATTTCCCAGAATTTGCCCTGCTCATTCGCGCACATGGATGCGTTTGCGGCCTGGTCGGATTCGCCTCCGTTGCCCGCGCCTTCCCCATCAAGGAACGGGTAGTGGCGGAAGACCAGCCGCGCCTTGCCGGTTTCAACCAGGTATTGGATGATCAAAGGTTCGATGCTTTCTGTCAAGAGTTGGCAGGCTGAGCATTGAAAATCTTCGAACAGTTCAATTACCACGGGGGCGTTGGGGTCGCCCATGCTTACCCCGTCCCGGACGGGCAGGTCGGCGAGCCCTTCCGGGACGATGATGTCGTCGATTGTGGTGAACTGGGGCCATATGAATGCGATGACCAGTAACAGCGCCCCTGCTGTGATCAGCCCAATGGTGGTCAGGCGGCTCCGCATTTCCTGTTTGCGCATTTTTTCACGTCTCTCTTGACGTTTGCTTTTCTTTTCGGCAGTCATGGATCAAACTCCTTGTTGCAATAAGTTGAGACCAGATTTTCCCATGCACAAAAGGTTTTGTCTAGGAAAAAGTTAGGCGGGATTAATGAAGGAATGCTGTGGAATGCCCTGCAACCTCCCCGTATTCCCGTTCGTTATATAATCCAAATGATGCAGGATAGTGAATTGTTGAAAAAATACGAGCCGGTTCTGCGCTTTGCGAAGAGCGAA
Organism: Anaerolineales bacterium; assembly: GCA_036525495.1. Classification (GTDB taxonomy): domain Bacteria; phylum Chloroflexota; class Anaerolineae; order Anaerolineales; family Villigracilaceae; genus Defluviilinea. The sequence goes on along the minus strand of DATDAG010000539.1, from coordinate 26,540 downwards.
CGGTTCTTTCCGATGGCGGTGGAGCCTTATCTCGAACGGTGCCACCTTCTGCCAGGCGGACCCCAAGGCGCGGTGGAAATGTTGTTGCATCTCAACGAGCCGCTCAAATCCCGCATCGGCAAACTGCGCAGCGGGGAGTATTTCCTGCGCTTCGTAAACGACCCGTTGATCGATTTCGACATTTGGGTCTGGTGGGGCGTCTTGTCTGTCATTGCGGGAGCGGCTGGATGGTTTGTATCAGGCTGGGGCGGGGTTGGAGGCGTGTTCATCCTGTCCTTGATCGCCGCGTTCATTATCTTCATCCAGGCATCGCCCATCCGTTTGCGGATATTTCCCGCCGTTTTTGCCGCACTGTTTTTCTTCGCGTTGGGAGCCGCTCCGGTCCTGTTTTTCCTGCGCCCGCATCCCTACGTCAGCATCCTGTTGGAGTATCTTGTACTGCTTCCCGTTTATCTGGTCCTGCTATTTTATCTTTCTGTGCGCACGATGAAGTTTATCTTAGATCGCATCGTCCCCGAATTGCCGGGCGTTATGCTGGACATGATCTCCAACGCCACCGAAACCATCGCGCGCAAGTCCTACTATCAATACGAAGAAATGTCCGAAGAAGAGCGTCAGCCTGTCTATTATGGACGTGTAGTGCGCGAGACCGAATGGACGATCCTTCAATATCATTATTTCTACGCCTTCAACGACTGGCGGCTGGGTGCAAACGGCATCAATCATCATGAAGGCGATTGGGAAATGGCAGCGGTCTATTTGAAAAACGGTAGGCCTTATGCAATGTTGATGTCTCAGCATGGTTCCGGCGCGATGGAATTATGGAAGGACGTGCGCCGCGTCAAGGAGAAGAACGGAAAGGCAACGACCCATCCACTCATCTACGCGGGACTGGGGTCACATGCCAATTACAGTAAACCGGAATTGATCCGCATCCATCGCCTTTTCAACGAGGGATTTGTCCAGCGCTTCCTTTACTGGACCGACGGCCTGCTTCACTTCCTATTCCTTCTCTTTAACCCGGACCAGCGCGCGCGTCAGATCGCCCTGCGTGAGTTGACGACACATCCCGCCACCGTGTTGACCGAGGAAACCTTCGCCAGCCTGCGCGATGAAAAGGACCATTACCTCGTCAGCCTGCCGATGGAGATCGCCACAGGAGACGGAGTCCGTATCGGCGCCCACGGCGACCGTAAACATGAAGAGGTGGGCAAATCCACGAGTTATCTCAAGCGCGTCATGTCCGATCGCGAAGTGACGCATCCCGCCGCGCGCGAGTGGAAACAGATCGTTTTATCCGATGAAATGAAATGGGTGGAATATAAAGGTTTATGGGGGGTAAAGAGTTTGCTTGCCGATGAATCCGGTCCGCCGGGACCAAAATGGAGCCGGCCCGATAAATTTTTTGCCATTCACCCTCGCAAGAGATGGGAATGTCCGCTGGAGTGGTTGATGGAGTTGGAAGAGAAAATATAGAGGAGAGGTCTCCCCACCCATAAGTGGGGCGAGATGACCTCGCCCCTAAGTGTTTTCCCACCGCGCATACACCGCCTGAGACAATAACCTTCCCACGCTTTGCTCTCGGGTAACCAGTTCGCCCATATCTATCTTTCCCCCAAAGCCTTTCATCATATCTTCCATCGCCTGCGCCACATGGACTGCTGAGGCGCGTACAGCATAAACAGTGTTGACAACGAACAGCGGTTTGTCACTCAAACACTCGCGGCATATATCAAGCAGTGTTGGCAGGGATTTATACACCTCCCACACTTCTCCCTTGGGTCCGCGCCCGAATTTGGGCGGGTCGAGGATGATGCCATCGTACTTCACCCCGCGCCTTACCTCGCGCTGAACATATTTCAACGCATCGTCCACGATCCAGCGGATGGGAGCATCTGTCAGCTTGGATAATGCCTGATTTTCACGCGCCCAGTTCACAGATTTTTTTGAAGCGTCCACATGAGTCACTTTGGCTCCAACGGATGCGGCTGCTAAAGAGGCAAGTCCTGTGTATCCGAACAAGTTCAGAACATTGATTTCCCGCTTTGCATTTGTGATCAATCCGCTAAACCAATCCCAATGTGCCGCCACTTCAGGGAAAACACCGAGATGACGTCCCGGTGTGGTCATTGTCCAGAAGCATAATTCCCCTCTCCCACTGGGAGACTTGTGCCCTATAGGATAGAGGCTGGCGGTGAGGGCATATTTCATCTCCCACTTCTCCTCCACCTTCTTTTTGAAATCCCAATGTCCGCCGCTTTCTTCGCCAGTAGGAATAAAAACTGCATCTGCATTCTTCCACTCGGAAGTGAGTGAACGCTTCCACATTGCCTGTGATTCAGGACGCGCGAAGACATATTTGCCGAAGCGTTCAAGCTTCAAACCATCGCCGCTATCGAGTAGGGCGTAGTCTTTCCAGTTGGAAGATTCGAGAAAAGTGAATGGGATTGAAGTGGTCATATTTGGATAGGACATTAGAGGGGGTGGGTGAAATGGCTACACCCACTTGATTTTTCCCTCAAAAAGCGTATAATGTGGGAAGAAGTGGTAGAAAGTGGTAAGACGCCGGAACTCCCGGCGTTCACCTGTTAAAGGAGAGTATAGCACAAATGTTCTTAGGTCAGTTCCAGCACAATCTCGATGACAAGGGTCGCCTGATGGTTCCGGCACGCTATCGCGACCTGCTGGCAACTGGCGCCTTCATCACACAGGGGTTCGACAAGTGCTTAATGGTGATGCCCGAAGGGTATTTCAAACAGGTCTATGACCGCATCAACTCAATGAACCCGACAGAATCTGCCACTCGTCTCCTGCGCCGCTTGATCCTTTCGAATGCCTATCCGGTGGAACCGGACAAGATTGGACGCATTCTTGTTCCGCAAAACCTGCGCGGTTTTCTCGGCATCGAAAGCGGAGAACTCGTTGTGGCTGGTCAGGGTGATTACTTCGAAGTCTGGACGCCTGTGGAATGGCAGACACAGATGGACAAGATTCATGACACAGAAGCAAACGAACAGCGCTTCTCCACACTTGACCTTTCAAAGAACGTTTCACCGTAGGGGCGAGATCATCTCGCCCAGTTCACGGGCGGGGAAAACCCGCTCCTACACATTATGAACGGCTCGCCGCATCAACCTGTACTTTACAAAGAGATTATACACGCGTTGCAACCCCAAAAAGGAGGGCGCTACGTTGACGGAACACTGGGCGCGGGCGGCCATGCCCGCGGTATTTTGGAGGCGTGTGCGCCAGATGGACAATTGCTGGGTCTCGATGTAGACCCGCAGGCGTTGACGATCGCTCGTAAGACCTTGGCTCCTTACGAAGGTCGCACCCATCTGGCGCAAGCCTCCTACACGACTCTATCTGCCCGACTGAAGAGACTCGGATGGGACTCAGTGGATGGGATCGTCCTCGACCTCGGTGCTTCATCCATGCAGTTCGATACAGCCGAACGCGGCTTCTCGTTCATGCAGGATGCCCTGCTCGACATGCGCTTTGGACCTCACGCTACCCAGACCGCCGCCGATATCGTGAACAGTTATTCAGAATGGGAACTGGCTGACTTGATCTACGAATACGGCGAAGAACGGGACTCCCGCAAAATAGCGCGAGCCATCGTAGCCAAACGACCGCTTCAAACGACCCGTGAACTGGCCGCAGCGATAGAGGCAGTATCTCCCCGAAGAGGAGATCGTCTTCATCCTGCAACGAAGACCTTCCAGGCGCTTCGTATTGCCGTGAACGATGAATTGGCGTCAGTGAAGGCAGTGCTTCCGCAGGCAGTGGCAGGCTTGCGGTCCGGCGGAAGACTCGCAGTGATCTCCTTCCATTCATTGGAGGACCGCATCGTCAAGGAATTCTTTCGGAGCCAAAGCAAGGATCTGGTCAATCCGCCCTACGAAAGAATTTATGAAGAAGAACGCAAGGCAACGTTGAAAGAGGTAAATCGAAAACCGATCACGCCCTCGGAGGAAGAGACGAAAGACAATCCGAGAGCGCGCAGCGCGAAACTCCGCATTGCAGAAAAAATATAGATTCATTTTTACCACCAAGGACACGAAGTACACAAAGGGGGGAAGGATGTGCAATTGAAAGGTTTTCCTTCGTGACCTTTGTGCCCTTCGTGGTAAAGATTTTGAACTTCGACCAATTCGCCCAAATATAAAGGTCGCTATGCAGGCAACTCAGATCATCCATGCGTATAAACAGGCTCCCTGGCGGGTTCAACGCCAGTATGTTGGCGCATTCCTGCTCACTGTGATCGTGCTGGCTTTAGTTGCCGCGCTATATCTCGACCTGTCTGCCCGCACCGCCCTGGCTGGACGCGAGATACAGGAATTGCAGTTCCAGATCACAGCCATGCAACGCGCCAACGCGGACCTCGAAACCGAACTCGCCAACCTGACAGCCTCCGCCGTGATGCAACAACGCGCGCTTGAATTGGGATACCGCCCTGTAAAGCCCGGCGAACTCGATTACGTCTTCGTGCCTGGTTATGTGGCTCCCGAACCGGATATTCTGCTTGCGGCAATAGATTCAACCTCACGTTCCCAGGTTCTTCCGGAAATATATTCACAGTCCCTGCTGGAATGGGTGGATGAACGGATCAAAAACGGAGGCACACAATGAGACAGCAGTATGTCATCCGCTCCATGTTCATTGTGATCGGACTTGTAGTCGTTGGGGTTGGGGTAGTCGTGCAGATGGTCCGCATTCAGAACAGCGAACAGGCGATGATATTCCTTACACAGGGCGACCTGTATGCGGGTGAGTTTCGCACCTTTTACCCGGAACGCGGCGAGATCTATGACCGTAACGGACACCTGCTGGCTGGCAACCGGACAGTCTATGAAGTGGGCGTCAGCCTGACCGAAATGGAAGATGTGGACGCGATGTCGTTTGTCCTGGGCACATACCTGAATATGACTTTTGAGGAAGTCCGCGACAAACTCCTCAACTCTCCCGAAACCTGGACATATATCGTAATCAAGGATTACGTGGATGTGGGAACGGTCGCGGCGTTGCAGGAAGTTCTCAAGCAATTGGAAGATGCGGACGATCACCGCCTAGACGGTCTCGGGTTCAAACCGCATTATCAACGCAGTTACCCCGAACAGAACCTGGCATCGAATGTGCTCGGCTTTGTCACACGCGATGGACGCGGTTATTTTGGGATCGAAGAAAAATACAACGACCTGCTGGCGGGCATTCCCGTACAGGTCTGGGTGCCGCGCGACCCTAACAAAGCCATTGACATTCCCAAAGTTCCGAACGGCACAACGCTTGTGCTTACATTGAACCGCGACCTTCAGGCAAAGGTCGAGAACATCCTCGACCAGTCGTTGTCGGAATATGGGGCAAAGAACGGCGCCATCATCGTCATGGATCCGAAGACCGGCGAAATCCTTGCGATGGCAACCACCCCGCGCATGAACTTGAACAACTACTCTGATTACTTCCAGATCTATGACAATGGCAGTCAATACAACCGTTCCATTGGCATGGCGTATGAGGCGGGTTCGGTCGTAAAAGTGCTGACAATGGCGGCCGCGCTCGATACCGGCACGGTAACACCTGAAACAACCTACATTGATACCGGCTCGATCGATGTGGGCGGTATCACCATCCAAAATTGGGACCGTCAGCCCTGGGGTCAACGTAACATGACCGAATGCCTGCAACATTCCCTGAATGTATGCCTGGCATGGATTTCGAAACAGTTGGGTTCGCCAACTTTCTATTCCTACATGGAACGTTTTGGTCTTGGTCATCGCACGGGCGTGGATCTGGCTGATGAAGCAATGGGCAGGTTGAAAGTCCCAGGCGATTCGGATTGGTATCCCGTTGATCTCGGTACGAATGCCTTTGGTCAGGGTGTCACAGTCACCCCTCTGCAAATGCTCATGGCAGTCTCTGCCATCGCCAATGGCGGAGAGATGGTCACGCCGCATGTGTTGTACGCCATGCTGAGAGACGGACATCAATACAACGTTCCATCGCAATATGCCGGGTCGCCCATCTCGCCACAGACCGCAAGCACGCTCACACAAATGCTTACGAACTCGCTTGAGATCGAATCGTCGCTGGCTCTTTTGCCGGGTTATCGTGTGGCGGGCAAGACCGGCACCGCGCAGATCCCCACCGAATATGGTTACGACCCCAACCATACGAATGCTTCCTTTATCGGCTGGGGTCCTGTGGATGACCCTCGTTTCATGATCTACGTCTGGCTTCAGGAGCCCCAAATTTCCATCTGGAGTTCGCAGACCGCCGCGCCTGTTTTCTCTAAAGTTGCCGAACAAACGGTCATCACCCTCAACATCCCGCCCGACCTCGTTCGCAGTCAATATGGATCAAGATAAATGCTGACACTTGCCGACGCGCTTGAAGCCATCACGAACTTTCGTCCGCAAGCCGAAACGGTGATCACCGAAGCGGTGATCGATTCGCGTCAGACCATCCCTGGCTCGCTCTTTGTCGCCATCCCCGGCGAAAAGGTTGACGGGCACAACTTCGTCGAGGAAGCCTTCAAGAGGGGGGCGTCTTTTGCTTTAATCCAGCGGGAAGTGAACGCTTCGTTCCGGACCTTCGACCTGCGTACTGTTTCATCAACCGACACATATCTGGGAGTTGATTTCACCATCCCCTTGTGCCTGCGCGTGGACAATACAACCGCCGCGTTGCAACAGATCGCGCGCTTCTGGCGCCGCAAACTCGACCTGCGCGTGATCGGTATCACGGGCAGTGTCGGCAAATCAACCACAAAGGAAACAGTTGCCGAAGTGTTGAGCACGCGTTACCGCACCCTCAAAAGCCCGGGCAACCTCAACAACGAGATCGGCATGCCCCTGACGATGACGCGCTTAAGCCCTGGTCATCAACGCGCTGTGATGGAAATGGGATTCTACGTCCCCGGAGAGATCGCATTCCTGTGTGATATTGCCCTTCCGCAGGTGGGCGTTGTGACGAACATCGGCACCGTCCATGCCGAACGCGCCGGGTCGCAGGAAGCCATTGCGCGCGGCAAGGCGGAACTGGTCCAGGCGTTGCCCCCGGCTCCAGAAGGCGTGGCAATTCTAAACTTCGATGACCCGTGGGTCCGCAAGATGGAAGAGAAGACAAAGGCACGCGTTTTCTTTTACGGTTTGTCTCCTGAAGCGCATCTGTGGGCGGACCGGGTCGAAGGGCTTGGTTTGGACGGCATCCGCTTCAGGATGCATTACCAGGGCGAGACACTGCATGTAAAAATTCCGCTGATCGGGCGTCACTCCGTGCACACGGCTTTGCGTGCCGCCGCGGTTGGTTTGGTCGAAGGTATGAACTGGCAGGAGGTACTCGAAGGATTGAGTCAGGGACATACGCAATTGCGCCTCGCCGCTGTCCGCAGTGAGAACGGCGCGCTGCTGCTCGATGATACCTACAACGCATCGCCTGAATCCATGCTTGCCGCGTTGAACCTGCTGGATGAACTGGACGGACGCAAGGTGGCTGTGTTGGGCGACATGCTCGAACTCGGTCCCTATGAACGCGGCGGGCACGAAATGGTCGGTCTGCGCGCCGGGCAGGTGGTAAACGTCCTGCTCACACTGGGCGAACGCGCGCACATCATTGCCGAAGCCGCTCGCCGTGTAACCAGGAAGGCAGGTACGATTATCGAGTTTGACGAGTTGGATCCGCTTGTGACGTGGCTCAAGACCAACCTCACGAAAACGGATGTTGTTCTGATCAAAGGCTCGCACGGTCTGCGCATGAACCGCATCATCAGTTCTCTGGAGGTGCGCTCGTGACGCAGAACAACGCCTTTGTTCTGGGGCTTGCCATGTTCTCCTTTGTGATGACCGTGATCTGGGGTCCACCCCTCCTCCGTGTGCTGAGACATTTTCGCATCGGCAAAGTCATCCGTGTGGAGGAACCGGGACAACATCGGGTAAAGATGGGAACACCCACGATGGGCGGTGTGTTGTTCATCATCCCAGTCCTTTTGCTTACGGGTCTGCTTAATGCCGCCGCATTCATCGGTTTCGATGTCATCGGCAGTTCGGTGCTTGTGCCTCTCATTGTCCTTGCTGCCTATAGCGTTCTTGGCGCACTGGACGATTGGGAGGGCATCCGCGGCAAACGCCGCGGCGAAGGCATGACCGCGCGCACGAAATTCATTGCGCAGGTGATCCTGGCTTTAGGTACCGCCTATGTGTTGAAAACCTTTTTGGATGTTCCTGAAATGATCCTGCCGGGCATCAAAGGCGAGATCGAATTGGGCTGGTGGTATATCCCGGTTGCGGCGTTCATCATCGTGAGCGAATCGAACGCGGTCAACTTTACGGATGGGCTGGATGGTCTCGCCGGTTTGATCTCTGCCACCGCTTTTGCCGCGTTCGGCGGCATCGCCCTCATGCAGGGACAGATCTTCCTTGCGCGTTTTTGCTTCACGGTGGTTGGTGCTTTGTTCGGCTTTTTATGGTTCAACGTGCATCCCGCTGAACTCTTCATGGGCGATACAGGTTCATTGTCGCTTGGCGCGACCCTCGCTGTCGTCGCCCTGATGACGGGGCAATGGCCCCTTTTGCTGGTCATTGCCGTGATCCCTTTGAGCGAGGCGTTGAGTGTCGTCATCCAGGTCGGTTATTTCAAACTGACCAGGGGCAAACGTTTCTTCAAGATGACGCCCATCCACTTGCATTTTGAACTGCTCGGATGGAGTGAAACACAGGTTGTACAGCGTTTTTGGTTGATCGCCCTGCTCGCTGGCATGGTCGGCGTGGGATTGGCCTTGGTCTAGATGATGAAAAATTGGAATGGCAAACGCGTATTGATCCTGGGGGCCGCTCGTCAGGGACTTGCCTTGGCGCGCTGGCTTTCGGTTCACGGCGCGCGCGTCACTTTGAGCGACATGCGCGAAGAAAACGAATTACGCGTTGCGCGCGAATCTCTTGCAGAGTTTGGGATTACCTGGGCTTTGGGCGGACACCCGCTCGAGCTGCTGGATACTACTGATGTGCTTTGTCCATCTGGAGGAGTCCCGCTCACGCTCCCGATTGTGGCTGATGCTGTTTCGAGGGGCATTCCACTCTCGAATGACTCGCAGATCTTCATGGAAGTAGTTCCCTGCAAGACGATCGGCATTACCGGTTCGGCAGGAAAAACAACCACAACCTCGCTTGTTGGAAACATGGCGAAAATTGCTTATGGTGACAAAGCTTATATCGGCGGTAACATAGGCGACCCTCTCATCAACTATGTGGACGGGATGCAGAAGGATGACATCGCCATCATGGAGCTTTCATCCTTTCAACTGGATCAGATGACCGTCTCACCGAACGTTGCCGCGATATTGAACATCACGCCGAATCACCTGGATCGTCACGGCACGATGAAAGCGTATACAGCCGCGAAGGCTCGCATCCTTGAATTCCAGGCGAAGAGTGATGTAGCAATCCTCGGGTATGAAGACAAAGGCGCGTGGAATTTACGGAACAAAGTGAACGGCAAATTGTTCACTTTCAGCATGGACGAGCTCGATGAAGGCTTGGATGGCGCATACCAGCAGAACGGTTTGTTGAACCTGCGGGATGGAAACGCCTATTTGCCGTTGATCCTGCGCGAAAAAATACAACTGCGCGGCGACCATAATGTGCAGAACATTCTTGCCGCATTCGCCATCGGTCATGCCGCTGGTTTTCCTCTCGATGCCATGTTGGAAGCAGTGGAAGACTTTCGCGGTGTGCCTCATCGTTTGGAATTGGTCCGTGAGTTGAACGGTGTGCACTGGTACAACGACTCGATTGCCACTGCGCCTGAGCGAAGCATGGCGGCGATCCATGCTTTCGATGAGCCGATCGTATTGATGCTCGGAGGGCGTGACAAGGATCTTCCGTGGGAGAATCTGATCCGGCTTGCAAACGAGCGTGTGGATCATGTCATTCTCTTTGGCGAGGCGGCGGAAAAGATCGAGAAAACAGTGGCAGGTTTCGGGTCCGGTACGATGCGTTTTTCTATTGATCGAGTGAATGGTTTGCATCAGGCAGTCATCAAAGCCGCGGAAATTGCCGAGCCGGGTGATATCGTGTTGCTTTCACCAGGCGGCACGAGTTTCGATGAGTTCAAGGATTTTGCGGAACGTGGAGAAAGGTTTGGAACATGGGTGCAAGAACTTTCGTAAATGATCGTTTGTCATTTTCGTTATCTCGCAATTGGCGCCGCGGCGTGGATATGCCCATGCTGTTGGCAGTGATCGCCCTGCTGGTGTTCGGCTTGATCATGCTGTACTCGGCTTCGTTCGATTTCTCTTTCAGCGAGTACGGTTCTGCAACCTATATGTTCAACCGGCAGGTGAAATGGCTCGGGCTTGGCATTCTCGTGGCTTTTGTGCTTTCGGTCTACGACTACCACCACTGGCGCAGGATGGTGCTGGTTGCCATGCTGGCCACGATCGGGTTGCTGATCACGGTTCTGGTCGTCAATGAGATCCGTTTGGGAGCGTCGCGCACCTTGATCAATGGTTCGTACCAGCCATCGGAACTTGCCAAACTGGTGGCTGTGATATACCTTGCCGTGTGGTTGTATGCCAAGCGACAGTTCCTGCACGATGTGACAATTGGTTTGATTCCCCTGGGGGTCATTCTGGGGATTATCGGCGGGTTGATCTACCTGCAACCAGACCTGAGCGCGGCTGGCACGGTATTGATCCTTGGCGGGTTGTTGTTCTTCCTCGCAGGCGCCGAGATACGGCAGATCGTGTTGCTGTTGATCTTTGCAGTCTTTATCGGATGGGTAGTTGTCCAATTCAGTGAAACGGGACAAGACCGCGTGAATTCATTCATTGCCGGTTTGCAGGACCCGACCAATGCCTCGTATCATGTGCAACGATCGTTCGAAGCGGTCATCAAAGGCGGCATCTTTGGCGTGGGGCTAGGGCAGGCTGATACAAAGTTGACGGGTTTGCCTTTTGCCCCTACGGATAGCATCTTTGCGGTGGTGGCGGAGGAACTTGGTTTGTTGGGCGCGTTCGTCCTCATGGCTCTATATGCCATACTCATCTGGCGCGGGCTTGTGATCGCCCGTCGCGCGCCGGATATGCTCGGGACGCTTCTCGCTTCCGGCATGACGTTTTGGATCGGCATCGAGGCATTGATCAACATGTCTGTGATGGTGGGGCTTATGCCTTTTGCCGGGAATGCCCTGCCGTTCATCAGCGCGGGCGGCTCGAACCTGGTTTCGATCCTTTGTGCCATCGGTATCATGTTGAACATTTCACGCCAGAGCAGTGAACATACGATGATGGAAGATAACGAATGGAGGTCATTCGGTGCGGTTATTGATTTGCGCCGGAGGAACGGGAGGCGGAGTGTATCCCGCGCTCGCCGTTCACAGCGCACTAACGGCTAAGGTGTTGGACATCGACACGCTGTGGGTGGGCGGCGTGGGAGGCATGGAAGAGCCTCTGGTAAAACGCCAGGGTATCACTTTCCAAAGCATCCCTGCCGCAGGCCTGCATGGCGTCGCCCTCACTAGGATGCCGCGTAACCTTATGGAGTTGACGCGCGGTGTCTTTGCCGCACGAAATATTCTGAAAGAGTTCAAGCCGGATGTACTGTTCTTTACCGGTGGTTATGTGGCGGTGCCTATGGCGGTTGCCGGACGTTCCATCCCGAGTTTGCTTTACGTCCCCGATATTGAACCGGGCATGGCGCTGAAATCAATTGCAGGATTTTCCGACGCGATCGCAGTCACGACCGAAGGATCGCAAAGGTTCTTCAATAAAAAAGTGATTCAGACGGGATACCCGCTTCGCGCTGACCTGGCACTTTGGGACCGCGAAACAGCCCATCGCCACCTCGGCATCTCCAGCGGATTACCCGTCCTGCTGGTTTTGGGCGGGAGCAAGGGCGCGCGTTCGATCAACCTGACGGTTTTGAACAACCTGCGTTCCCTGCTCGAGAGGTTCGAGGTGATCCACCTCTCCGGCGAGCAGGACTGGACCTACATCCGGCATCATCGCGAGCAATTGCCGGTGGAACTTGCCGCCCGATACCATGCCATGCCCTACCTGCACGAGATGGGAGCGGCGCTGGCAGCAACAGACCTGGTCATCTCACGCGCTGGCGCATCCTGCCTGGGAGAATATCCCTTGTTCGGTCTGCCCGCCATCCTTGTGCCTTATCCTTATGCGTGGCGGTACCAGAAAGTTAACGCAGATTACCTGACCAACCGCGGCGCGGCGGTCATATTGGAAGACCAGGTTTTGAATGACGAGTTAATGGACACTTTGCATGTGCTTATGGAAAACCCTAACAAATTACAAGCCATGCGCGCCGCAATGTTCGAACTGTCTCATCCGCGTGCCGCGGAGAAGATCGCCGGTATGCTTGTAGAACTGGCAGGAGAAAAGAGCCTATGATGAGTATCATTTATGTCTTTTGGATGTACGTCATCCTGTTTGGCGTGATCGGCGCGATGCGCGGCTGGGCAAAGGAACTGCTGGTTGGCTTCAGCGTTGTCCTTTCCCTGTCGCTCAACCATGTCCTGCGCAAATATATTCCGCTTGCCCGCGACCTTGCAGATACAGACCCATCCCTCTTCTGGGTGCGGACGATCATCCTGCTGGTGCTGGTGTACTTCGGTTATCAGACCGTGATCAGCATCCCGCATCTTGCCTCACGCGCGGCGCGCGAACGTTTACAAGATACCCTCTTTGGCGCATTCCTGGGCGGCTTGAACGGGTACCTTGTCTCTGGTTCGGTCCTTTATTACATCCATATTGCGGATTACTCGTTCCAGAAAGTCATCCTCAAGCCAACCGACCCGGAACTGTTGCAGGCTGTCAACCAGATGATGCAGTATATGCCGCCTCAACTTCTTGGGGAACCGGGCATCTACTTCGCCATCATCCTGGCATTCGTTTTTGTACTGGTTGTGTATATCTAAAGGCTAATCGCAAAAAGCTAACCTATGACACACGTCCATTTTATCGGCATCGGGGGAAGCGGTCTTTCCGCCATCGCCCGCCTCTTGTTGGAGAGCGGATACGAGGTGAGCGGTTCTGATCGCACGTTAACTCCCTTTGCCGATGAAGTCCGCAAGGCGGGTGCGAGTGTTTATATCGGGCATCATCCGCGCAATATCGGCAACGCGGATTGGGTGGTGAGGTCCTCCGCGGTAACGGAGGACAACCCCGAGGTCCAGGCGGCGAAGCGTGCGGGCATCCCCGTTTACAAACGCGCGGATTTCCTCGGTCAATTGATGGAGAACAAAACCGGCATTGCCATCGCCGGTACGCACGGCAAAACGACAACGACCGCCATGACTGCCTGGGTGCTTCGAGAACTCGGGCGTGACCCGTCCTTCATCGTCGGTGGCGTGATGAACAACCTCGGGGTCAACGCGCGTGCGGGCAAGGGCAATTTGTTCGTGATCGAGGCCGATGAATACGACTACATGTTCCTCGGGCTAAAGCCGCAGATCGCTGTGGTGACCAGTCTCGAGCACGACCACCCGGACCTGTTCCCGGATTACGATGCGATGCACGCGGCTTTTGAAAAATTCGTTGACCTGCTCCCTGCCGACGGCACGTTGATCGTTTGCGCGGAAGATCCCGGCGCGGCTTCGCTGATCCCTTATGCGCGCAAGGCGGGCATCAATGTGGTGGCATATAGCCTGCAGAATGACAGGACGATCAACAGTCCGTTGTGGGTGATGGCACGCGATGTGAAGGCAAACCAGCACGGCGGGTTTGATTTCCTCGTGTCATCCAATTTGGGCAATGAAGGTTCCAGATCGGAATTCGTTTCCCTGCAGGTGCCAGGTGAGTACAACGTCCGCAATGCACTGGCAGTTCTGGCTATCGTTGACCTGCTCGGTCTCTCGCGTGACCGTGCTGCCAAAGTGTTAGCCAATTTCACCGGCACAGGCAGGCGCTTCCAATTGCGCGGCGATGTGAACGGCATCAGCATCTTCGACGATTATGCCCATCATCCCACCGAGATCAAAGCCACACTGGCTGGCGCGCGTGCCCGCTACCCCGAACGCCGCATCTGGGCTGTCTGGCAGCCGCACACCTACTCGCGCACGCAGACCCTCTTCCTCGAATTCTCGCGCGCATTCAAGGACGCGGACGAAGTCATCGTCACCGAAGTCTATGCCTCGCGCGAACCGAAACAGGAGTTCACCTCGGCTGAGATCGTCAGCACAATGCCTCATCTCTCGGCTCGTTATATCGAAACACTGCCCGAAGTTTCAGAATATTTGATCGAACAATTGCAGCCCGGTGATGTTGTTCTCGTCCTGTCCGCCGGGGATGCAGATCAGGTCAGTGGTGACGTTATCAAGGGATTACAGGAAAGGCAGGTAAACAATGCTGGATGAAAAGAATAAAACGCTTCACTCTCACCCGTCCCTGCTCCCGTTGCGAACGGCATTGACTCTCGCCGAAAGGGAATCTCCATCGCGCCCGCGCCGGGGCGACACCAATGAGCGGCTTGCCATGCAGTTGATCGCAAGGATGCAGGCCCGGTACAAAAAACAATCTCCGTTCCTGAGCCCTGGAGAACGGTTTCGTAGATTGGCAGGCGGTCATGCCCGATGAGAAAAAACCTCTTCACCCTGAAACCAACTTCCTGCCGCCGCTGGATATGGTGCTGACCTTCTTTGATAAAACGTTCCGAAAACGCGACGCGCAGAAGAAAACGGTCGAGGAACAAAAAGAAATCAGCGAAAAGAATGTTGAGAAGTTGATCGAGAAATTAAGTGAAAAAGAAAAGTAAAAAAGACATGGTAATTGCCACCCGCCCCATAGATACACTGTACGCCAAACTCGGCGACAAGGTGAAGGAGAACGTTCCCCTTGCACCGTATACTTCTGCGCGCATCGGCGGTCCTGCGGATATCTTCCTTATGGCGGATACCTCCGCGGAACTGGCGCGTATCGTCAAGTTGTTGTGGAAGCATGAGATGGCATTCACGTTGTTGGGCGGCGGCTCGAACGTGCTGGTCAGCGACAGGGGCGTGCGCGGGGTGGTGGTTTTGAACCGGGCGAAGGGAGTGAAATTTAATACCGGCGACCAGCCATCGGTTAAGGCTGAATCGGGAGTTGTCTTCAGCAATCTTGCCAACCGCTGCGCGTCCAAAGGTCTGGCAGGAATCGAATGGGCGGCGACAGTCCCTGGCACGATCGGCGGCGCGGTATATGGGAATGCCGGCGCGTTCGGAGGGGATGTGGCTGGAAATCTGATCTCTGCTGAATTGTTGACGTTGGAAGGCAGGGAAACATTTACCGCTGAACGAATGGGATATGCGTATCGCACAAGTGTGTTGAAGCGCGGTGAATTAAAGGCGATGGTACTTTCGGCTGAGTTGGCGTTAAAAAATTCAACCAAAGATGAAGTGACTGTTAAAATCCAGCAATTCAGAGCGCACCGTAAAGCGACCCAGCCTCCCGGTGCAAGCATGGGTTCGATGTTCATGAATCCGCCCGGCGATTATGCGGGCAGGTTGATCGAATCGGCGGGATTGAAAGGCACCCGTATCGGCAACGCTGAAATCAGCCCGTTGCACGGAAATTTTTTCATCAACCATGCCAATACCAAAGCGGAAGACATTCGCGCTTTGATCGAACTCGTGCAGAAGACGGTGAAAGAGAAACAAAGCGTTGAGTTGGAATTGGAAATCGAATTGATTGGAGAATGGTAGTTCCCGGTGGTTGATTACAAAGGTATCGAAACCACCACCAAGAAAGAATACTTTGGTTACTTGTTGGTTTCGATACGGCGGACTAGCACCGCCTACTCAACCAACGAAATATAAACGATATGGAAAACAAACTTCACGTGGCAGTAATATTTGGTGGTCGTTCCGGCGAACATGATGTGTCGCTCATGTCGGCGCGTTCCGTGCTGTCTGTGCTCGACCCTGCCCGCTATGAAGTGACCCAGGTTGGCATCACGCGTGAAGGAGCATGGTTTACCGGAAACGATGTTCTGGAGAAATTCGAGAACAACCAGACCGATGGCTTGCTTCCTGTTGTTGTTTCTCCCGATCCATCTGAAAAAGGGATATACATCTTCGAGGGCTTTTCGGGTCTCAAGAAATGGTCCGATATTGATGTCTTCTTCCCCGTCCTGCACGGGACGTTCGGCGAAGATGGGACGATACAAGGCTTGTTCGAACTGGCAGATGTCGCTTATGTGGGCGCGGGTGTGGTCGGTTCATCCGTCGGCATGGACAAAGGTATCTTCAAAGATGTGATGGTTGCCAAGGACATCCCTGTTGTGGATACGCTGGTCGTCTTGCGCGCTGAGATCGAAAAGGATATGAAGTCTGTTGTTGCAAAAGCGGAATCTCTCAGTGAATATCCGCTTTTCACCAAACCTGCCAACCTTGGCTCGTCTGTTGGTGTGACCAAGTGCAACAACCGTTCCGACCTGCACGAAGGGCTTATGGAAGCCGCCTCGTTCGACCGCCGCGTGTTGATCCAAAAAGGGATCAAGAACGCGCGCGAGATCGAAGTGAGCGTGCTCGGCAACGACGATCCGATCGCATCCATCCCCGGCGAGATAATACCGAGCCGAGAATTCTATTCTTACGAATCAAAATACATTGACGGCACGTCGGGATATGAAATCCCCGCCAAATTGCCTGAGGAAACACTCGAGATGATCCGTGAATATGCCGTGCGCGCCTACAAAGCCATAGATTGCGCCGGCATGGCGCGCGTCGATTTCTTCGTCGAGAAGGATACGAACAAAATCCATTTGAACGAGTTGAACAGCCTGCCTGGCTTCACCAAGATCAGCATGTACCCCAAACTTTGGGAAGCCAGCGGATTGCCCTACAACAAACTCGTTGACCGACTGATCGAACTTGCCATGGAACGCAAAGCGGATCGCGATCACACTTCACACACCTTTCGGAGCCGCGCATGAGCAATAAGAGAGAACTCAGCCGCGCTGAACTTGTCCGCCTGCGGCGCGAAAAGGAACACGCGAAGCAATTGCACCGTGCTTCGAAGGTGACCGCGCGCTCTGCCCCTACGGTCACAACGCGCGCCAAACAGAACACTCCCAAGCTCGTGCGCAAACCAGTGAGAAATGCGCGCCGCCGTTTCAATATTGCCATCCCGCAGGCGCCGCGTGCGAATATCCGCTCGATCAGCATTCCTCGTCCGCGTTTGGGGGGGCGGCTGCTTTCGTTCGTTTTGGCGGTGACGCTTGGTACGACTGTCTATTATGCGTTCGACCGCCCCGAACTGCGTGTGACTGAAGCGCAATTGAGCGGCAATCAGTTCCTTACACAGGCGGAGATGAACTCAGTGCTGAACATTTCAGGACAACCCATCTTCATGCTCACCCCATCAGACCTGGAGACCCGCCTCCGCCTCAACTACCCCGAACTTGCCTCGGTCCGAGTGACCGTTTCCCTGCCCAATCTTGTTTCTGTCAATGTGACCGAGCGACAGCCGGTCATCCGCTGGGAACAGGGAGGCGGCTATACATGGATCTCGACAGACGGCATCGCCTTTCGTCCGCGAGGTGAACTGGCTGGATTAATTCCCGTCGTGGCGCTGTCAGCCCCACCCGTCGAAGGAATCGCAGACGATCCCATGGCTCCTGCACCGTTCATTACAACTGAAATGGGTCAGGCGTTAAAGGGACTCGTCGGGCACGTCCCGCCCGGCACACCGATCCTGTACGAGAAGGAGTATGGCTTTGGCTGGAATGACCCGCGCGGCTGGAGAGTCCATTTTGGGACGAGCGCGAGCGATGTCGAATTGAAGATGCGCGTGTATGAATCGATGGTGAGTTCGTTGACCCAGAAAGGCATCCGCCCGGCGATGATCAATGTGATGTACCCGACCGCGCCATATTACAGGATGAGTCGGTAATATACATAATCTGGTGTTTGAGTACGAAGGTATCGAAGCCACCAGAGAGAATCAATAAGGAATTATGGAAGAGATCATTGTAGGCATAGACGTAGGTACGACCAAGGTCTGCACGCTGGTTGGACGGGTGGAGGACGACAAGTCCATCCGTATTCTCGGCGTTGGCATCGAACCCTCGGAGGGAATCCGCAAGGGCATGATCGTGGATCTTGGCGCGGCTTCGCAGGCGATCACGCGTTCGGTGAAGAAAGCCGAATCCACTTCAGGGCTTGAGATCACATCCGCGTTGGTGAGTATTGCGGGCGCGCATGTGGCGTCTGTTAACAGCCGGGGCGCGGCGGCTGTGAATGGAAATGTGATCGAGCAGTATGATATCGAACATGCCCTCGAGCAGGCGCGCGCGGTGGCGATACCGCATGACCGCGAGATCATCCACGTCATCCAGCGCGGGTTCAGCGTGGACGGGCAGGATGGCATCCGCAGTCCGAAAGGGATGCACGGCTATCGTCTCGAAGTGGAGGCGCATATCATCACCGCCTCCGCCGCGACAGTGGATAACCTGCGTCAATGCGTGGGTGCGGCAGGCGTCGAGATACAACAGTTTGTATTGAATCCGCTTGCTTCCGGCGAAGTGGTGTTGACCGAGCAGGAACGCCAGATGGGCGTTGCGGTGTGCGACATCGGCGGCGGCACAACAGATTTGGCGATCTACGTCAACGGCGATGTATGGCATACGATGGTGCTGGCGGTTGGCGGCAACCACGTGACACAGGATATTGCCCATGGGTTACGCCTCCCGTTCGCGCAGGCGGAAGATGTCAAGAAGCAGCAGGGACATGCCGTGCGCGCCGAAGTAGGCGCGGAGGAATATTTCTCGATCCGTCCGTTCGGTGAAGACCGCCCGGTGCAGATCAACCGCAAGGAACTCGCGCACATCATCGAAGCGCGCGTGGATGAGATATTTTCATTGACATTACAGGAGATCAAACGCTCCGGTTACGACGGTCTTCTGCCCGCCGGCATGGTATTGACCGGCGGAGCGTCTGCATTGCCCGGCATAAAACGTATTGCCGGCAACGTATTGAACATGCCGGTGCGGGTAGCACAACCAGAGAATTTATTGGGTCTGGTCGACCGTTTGAATTCACCCGCCTATTCAACGAGTGTGGGTTTACTGAGGTGGATACTGTCCATGCACGATCACGATCTGAGCATCGGGCATGAACGCCGCTCGAAAGGAGAAAAGCGTATGGGATTTGGTGTTGTCAAGAAGATCATCGGAAGGATCTTGCCGTGATGGTCCCGAGCGGAGCGAAGCGCTGTCGAAGGGCGCGCTTCGACTACGATGCAAAGAACGCATCTCTGCTCAACGTGGAACAAACGATGCATAACATTAAAATTTTACGATATAGAATCAAAAGCAAGTATCATAATACCAATGTTTGATGGAGGTAGTGATGGACTCGACTTATAAGAACAACGTAGAGAAACAAACAGAGACTTTCGCCCGCATAAAAGTGATCGGTGTGGGAGGCGGCGGATCGAACGCCGTCAACCGCATGATCGATGAAGGTATTCAAGGCGTCGAATTCGTGGTCGCGAATACCGACGCGCAGGCTTTGATGCTGACGAAAGCTGGCACGCATGTGCGCCTCGGCGACAAACTTACGCGCGGGCTTGGCGCAGGCGGCGACCCCGAGGTCGGGCGCAAAGCTGCGGAAGAATCCTCGGACGAACTCTATAGCGTGCTGAAAGGCGCGGATATGGTCTTCGTTACTGCGGGCATGGGCGGCGGCACCGGCACCGGAGCGGCACCTGTCGTTGCGCAGATCGCCAAGGAAAGCGGCGCGCTCACGATCGGTGTGGTCACACGTCCGTTCACATTCGAAGGCATGCGCCGTATGCAAGCCGCCGACCAGGGTATTGGCAAGTTCAAGGAACATGCCGATACGTTGATCGCGATCCCCAATGACCGCCTGCTACAGATCGCAGACAAGCGCGCCTCATTACAGGACGCGTTCCGTCTCGCAGACGATGTCTTGCACCAGGGCATCCAGGGCATTTCCGAACTCATCACCATCCCCGGCCTGATCAACCTCGATTTTGCAGACGTGCGCGCGATCATGTCTGAGGGCGGCGCGGCGCTCATGGCTGTTGGAACAGGCACCGGCGACGAGAGAGCGAAGAAAGCCGCCGAGGATGCCATCTCGAGCAAACTTCTTGACATCACCATCGACGGCGCGCGCGGCGTGCTCTTCAACGTCACCGGCGGTCCGGGCATGACCCTCTTCGAGGTCAACCAGGCGGCGGCGATCATCCGCGAAACGGCGCACCCCGATGTGAACATGATCTTCGGTGCGGTCATTGACCCGAACATGGGCGACGACATCCGCATCACGGTCATTGCGACCGGCTTCGAGCGCAGTTCGATGCCGAGACGCGCCCTCGAGCGAAACACGCGGGAGAATAAACGCGAATCATCCATCCCGGCCCGCTCAATGGAAAGTGTTTCGGTTCACGCGGACGTTCAACCTGGTGATGCGAAAAATGCTTCTTCCCAGCCCTTTATCAATAGAGACGACCTCGATATTCCGACCTTCCTGAGAAATCGGAAATAGATCTGCAAGGGCGCAATACATTGCGCCCAATAATCAGAACAATCAGTCAAGTCCAGTTCCCCATTTTGCCGGAGCGGTTCTGCGTGCCTGGGCGAGGCATGCCGGATCGCTCTGTGCGTTAACTTCAATATTGAATTAAGGATTGCTTCATCGGGTAAAACCCTCCTCGCAATGATGGAATAGGGAATTTTGGGGGTCTTATGCTAAAATAAAATCATATGAACGCCAAAATTCCTCAACCTGTACACGAGTCGTATAAAAATCATAGGAAGCAATTGATGTGGCAGATCATCCTGCCCATCGTGTTGACCCTGGTACTTTGCATCGCGGTGGTTGTGCTTATCAACATAGCCACCTTTCGCGATGGGGGAGATGTGGCGCGCTGGGCGGCGATCTCCACGATCTGGATCGTTGTCCCGATCATGATCGGGTTGCTCATCTTCCTTGGTTTGCTGGGGGGGCTGGTGTACCTGATGATGGAACTGCTCAACATCACGCCAAAGTACACCAGCATGGCGCAGGACTACGTGCATAAAGCCGCGGGCTACATCAAACGCGGGACAGAAATGATCGTCAAACCGATATTTTTCCTTGATGGACTTGGCGCAAGCATCAAGGCGTTCTTTGGAAGGAAGTAAACCATGAAAAGCAGAAACCTATTCTATGGCGCCCTGATCGGCGCAGTGACAGGATTGATCGCGGCGACACTGCTCAACCGCCGCGCGGAAAAGAATGAGACCGAAACCGCCCTCACTACAGGCGAAGGGATGAAAATCGGCGTGCTGGTGTTCGGTCTGTTGCGGGCGATTGCAAGTTTGGGGGATGAAAAGTAACTGCGTTGATATGTTTTGGTTTCCAAAACTCGGATGTCTTCACGACCTCCGAGTTTTTAATTCTTTACACAAACCAATCCCTTCAAATAGGCTCCTTCGGGGAAATGCAATGAGACGGGATGATCTGCCCCTTGTGATAAATGTGCGATAATTTGCGCGTCCACTCCCGCATCGAGTGCTGATCCTGCCACGATCTTTTGGAACAAGCCTGCATCGATCCCGCCCGAACACGAGAATGTGACCAATATCCCGCCGGGGCGCAGGAGTTTGAATGCCAGCAGGTTGATGTCCTTGTAGGCGCGGGTCGCTTTTTCAGCATGTGCAGAAGTGGGAGCGAACTTGGGCGGGTCGAGGATGATCATGTCGAACGAACGGGCTTCATCACGGAATTTGCGCAGGAGTTGGAACACGTCACCTTCGAGCGCAGTATACCGGTCAGTGGGGAGATCGTTTTGCACGATATTTTCCTTGCAAAGTTCCAACGCGTCAGCGGACGAGTCAACGGACAGGACCGATTTTGCTCCGCCTGCCAGCGCGTTGACGGTAAACCCGCCTGTGTAGCAGAAACAATCCAATACATCCTTGTCTTTTGCCAACCCGCGCACACGGAGTCTATTTTTACGCTGGTCGAGGTAGAAGCCGGTCTTATGTCCGTGTTGGAGATTGACGAGAAAATGCAGGTTATGTTCAACAATCGGGAATTGGAGAGCAGAGATCGTGCCACGCAGTAAGCCAATTCTTGGTTCCAATCTTTCGAGTCCGCGCACGTCGGCATCGGAACGTTCGTAGATTGCCGAGAGTCCTGTCTCTTCGAGGAGGAGGTCGGCGAAGGTTTCCTTCCAATATTCTGCTCCGGCGGTCAGGCATTGCATGACGAGCACCTCGTTGTACCTGTCCACGATCAGGCCGGGGATGCCATCGGATTCGGCGTAGATTAATCGCAATGAATCCCCCTCTCCCTCAGGGAGAGAGGTTAGGGGTGAGGGAAAAGTCAGAGAACGTGTCGCGATTGCAGAACGAATCCCTCGTCGAAAGAATTCCCTGTCAACGGGTTCATCGTCAAATGTCCACACGCGCGCGCGGATCTGGGATGCCGGGGAGTAGGATGCACGGGCGAGAAAATGCTTTTCGGACGAGAGCAGGTCAACGGTCGAGCCTGAGGCGATGTCCTCATCTGCTTTTTGAATTGCGCCTGAAAAAATCCACGGGTGGCGGCGAAGCAGACTCTTTTCGCGCCTCGGTTTGAGAATTACTTTAGTCATCGAATTTGAGCATCCAGCGTTCGGGCTTATCGAGCAGTGTCCAGCCGAATTGCCCGTATAAGCCGTGGGCGTCGCGCGTGGCGAGCATCCAGCGGCGCAAGCCCTGGAGGTCGGGGTGCGCGTGGACGGTTTCCATCAGCCATTTGCCAAGACCGTGACCGCGATAGTCTTCGTGGATGAAAACATCGCACAGCCATGCAAAGGTGGTGTAATCGCTGATGACGCGTGCAAGACCGATCTGTTTGCCATCATGATACAGACCGAAGACAAGCGAGTGTTGGGCGGAGCGCGCGATCATGTCGCGTGTGCGTCCCTGTGCCCAGTAGGCGCGCGTGAGCATTTCAGTGATTGAGTCTATGTCGAGGAGGGAGGGGTCGGTGCTGATCGTAAAGTTATCTTTTTTGACTTCAATATTCTTTGGCATCACGTAAGTTTATCATGGGTGGTATTATCACTGTCATTGCGAGTGGCGCATCGTCTTGAGCGGAGCCGTCCGATCGTTGGACGGCGCAGACGAAGGAGTGCCACGAAGCAATCTCCCAATGAAGTTGGAGATTGCTTCGCCCTCGGTTTCGATACGCCTTTCACAAAAAACGCTCAGGGCTACTCAACCAGCGGGCTCGCAATGACAGTTGGAGAAGTTAAGGAGATTTAATGTTAAGACCCATTCGTTGGAATACATTTATACGAGATCTGTTCGAGATACAGATCGGCTTTTTATTGTATGGTCTGGCGCTTGCCTTGATCATCCGCGCAAACCTGGGGACAGGCACCTGGTTGGTGTTGGAAGTGGCGCTGGCGAACATTCTGGGGCTCAAAATCGGCACGATGACTGTCATCATGGGGTTTGTCGTTCTGGCGTTCGCATTGGCTTCCCGTGAAAAGGTGGGGTGGGGAACACTTGGGAATATCCTGAGCATTGGCCCGTGGTTGAATATTTTTTTGAATATCATCCCGGTCGTGGAGAATAACCTTGCGTTACAGATCGGGATGTTTCTGCTTGGCGTGGCGATACAAGGCATCGCAACCGCGGTTTACATTGGTGTGGATGCGGGGGCGGGTCCGCGTGATAGTTTGATGCTGGCTGTACATCGTCTAACTGGATTCAGCGTAAGGATTGCAAGAGGCTCCATCGAAGTGGTCGTTGTGACCATCGGCTGGCTGTTGGGTGGGCCGGCAGGGTGGGGAACACTGGCATTTGCACTGCTGATCGGTCCGTCTGTGCAGTGGGCGTTCAAGTTGTTCAACGTTCAGCCGCATAAGCCTGAGGAGATAAAAGCGGCGGAGGCAGTTGCAGATTAAGATGAGGAGGAGATTGTAGTGAACGAAACACGAACTGAATTGAATCAACCGCAGGATGAACCAAAGGATCGTTCCACAGGCGCGATGATCCTGTTCCTTTTTGTTGTCATTCCCATGCCGATGTGCCTGCTGATCTATCACATCGTCCTGTGGTCAACAGAACAGATCGCCATCGCCTCCGGGAGCGCAGCTACCCTTGCCTGGGCGGGATTGATCGGGTTGGCGGCGCAGGCATTCGTTCTGACGGGTATCCTCGCCGTATTGTGGTATTTCACGAAGGATGAAGGCTTTAAGCCTGTATATGCAGGTTTGCTGGGCGCGTCGCTCATGGCATTCCCTGCATTGGTGCTACGGTTCTTTGGTCCGAACAACGACCAGTTGGGGTCGATCTATCAAATTGTTATTTGTTCGATCGCATTCTTCATTGTTTCCAAAGTTCGGAAGGTAAGGATCGATTGGAAGGCAGACCGCAAATCGATTGCCTTTTTGCTTGCCGCGTTCGGTGTCGCTCCGTTTGCGGTCTTTGGCGCGTTCGGCTCCCCTACAGAGACGATCCTGGGTTTGTTGGCGGGCTTGACGTTTGGTCTGCTTGCCGCCGTATTGATGGAGTCCACCACGGGAAACAAGTTTGTTGATGCCTTTGGAATCGGCGCAGTAATGGCATTGCTCGGTTCTGCCGTTGGTTATGACGGCGCGCAATTGATATTGCTTGCCTTGCTCCCTTCGTTTGCATTTGCGATTGCAACGGTCATGCCTTCGCGGGTTGTGGGGATGATTCTCACGGGTTTGCTGGCATCCGCGGGCTTCATCTTTTTCGATCCCACTGAACTCACGATCGTACTGGGCGATGTTGGGGCGGTTGCATTGAAAGCAGGCAGCGCGGCTGTCGCTTTGGGGTTGGTGGTGGGGCTTCTCGCGTTGATGATTCAACTCGTGGCAGGATCAGGTTCGGGGTCCGGCGTGAACCGTATGCTCGGCTGGGTGGGAGCAGGCGCGGCATGGCTCGTGGTTATCATCCTGTTCGTCGCGAACGGCAATCATGGCTTTTATGGCGACCGGCTTTTTGTCATCATGAACGATCAGGCCGATCTGTCGGATGTGCGGCAGATGACGGATATTGACGCGCGCCGGACAGCGGCATATGAGATGCTGACGAAACAGGCTGACATTTCACAGGCGGGATTGCGAAGCGCGTTCGATACGGTGGGTGTGGATTACACGCCGTATTATCTGATCAATGCGATGGAGGTGCACGGCGGGACTCTGGTGCGCCTCTATCTGCTGACACGCTCCGAAGTGGATCGCGTTATTCCCAGCCCGAGGCTGAGACCTGCCCAACCGGTCGATGCTTTGGCTTTGAACAATTTATTTGCCGAGCCTGCACAGAGCGGAGTGCAATGGAACATCCAAATGATCGGCGCGGATAAAGTATGGGATGAGTTCGGCGTGCGCGGCGAAGGGATCGTGGTCGGGCAATCGGACAGCGGCGTGGATGTGAATCATGGCGAGTTGAAGGACAGTTATCGCGGCAAAACGGAGGGCGACGATTACAACTGGTTCGATCCGTGGTATGGGAAATCCTCGCCATATGATCAGAACGGTCACGGCACGCATACACTTGGCACAGTGCTGGGACAGAACGGCATCGGTGTTGCGCCCGGCGCGACCTGGTTCGCCTGCATAAATCTGAATCGTAATCTCGCCAACCCCGCGTTGTATCTTGATTGTATGCAGTTCATGCTGGCGCCGTTCCCGCAGGGAGGTGATCCTTTTGTGGATGGCGACCCAACCCGCGCGGCGGATGTGTTGAATAATTCATGGGGCTGCCCCAAGATAGAAGGCTGTGACCCGAACGCGTTAATCGCGGCGGCAGATCATTTGCGCGATGCGGGGATCTTTGTGGTGGTTTCAGCGGGCAATGATGGACCGAGTTGCAGTACGGTCAATGCGCCTCTGTCTTTATACGATTCTGTCTTCTCCGTTGGCGCCGTTGATCGTAACGGAGATGTGACCGAATTCAGCAGTCGAGGCCCTGTGACCGCGGACGGTTCGAGCCGCATGAAGCCAGATATCGTCGCGCCGGGCAGGGACATTTTCTCTGCTTTGCCGGGTG
This sequence comes from Anaerolineales bacterium, assembly GCA_036525495.1. Classification (GTDB taxonomy): domain Bacteria; phylum Chloroflexota; class Anaerolineae; order Anaerolineales; family Villigracilaceae; genus Defluviilinea. The sequence continues at coordinate 534 of DATDAG010000539.1, read as the reverse complement.
GAACCTATGGCTCACTCGAAGGAACGTCCATGGCGGGGCCGCACGTGGCGGGGGTGATCGCGTTGTTATGGTCGGCAGATCCAAGTTTGATTGGTGATATCGACCGCACCGAACAGATCATTATTGATTCCGCAATGCCTTATACGGGAAGTACATCGTTCGGCTGTTTCGACGGGAATGTACCAAATGCCGCGTATGGATTTGGCATTGTGGATGTATACGCAGCGGTTAGAGATGTTTTAGGTAAATAAAACTTAGAGGTGACTGTCAATTTAAAATTGACAGTCACCTGTTTTTTAAGCATTCTTTCAACCTCAGAATGCCTTCTATGATTTCATCCTCTTTGTAATAAACAAAACAAAGTCTCATGTAATTCTTCAGTCCACTTTGGCTGGAAAACATTGTTCCCTGCCTGATGTCGACCTTGAAGGCTTTTGCTGTGTTCCTTAATTTTGTAGTGTCTATATCTTCAGGCAGACGGACCCAGAAGAAGTATCCGCCCTGAGGGACTTCATATGCCGCTTCGGGGAGATG
>DATDAG010000538.1:0-3095 GCA_036525495.1 Anaerolineales bacterium | reverse complement strand
TGCCAGCAACATGCCTGATGTGGGGTTTTGGCTTTCAACATGGAAGGCATAAGGAGAATTAAGTGACAACTCCTCGCTATATTTACAGTTTGATGAAAATATACTGGCGTATCCACCTGAGATTTTATCTTTGGAGTTCAGGTCGTATCGGTCATATTCTCCGTGGGTTACCCATTTTGATTTTAAACACGAAAGGCAGGAAGACAGGTTCGCCGCGAACGAATGCATTGATGCACCTGCCCCATGGCAGGAACTTTGTTGTGATCGCATCCAATCTTGGGGTAAACAACAACCCAGCATGGTGGATGAACCTCAAGGCAGATCCCATCACCACGATACAGATCGGGGGTGAGCAGTACACTGTCCGCGCGCGGGAAGCGGAGGGTGAAGAACGTGAGAAGTTGTGGAACATGATGGTTGAAAAATCGCCGGATTATGAAAGTTACCGCAGAGGAACATCACGCCACATCCCAGTAGTTGTACTTGAGAGGCAATAATATGATCTCACCCGAAGCCCAACAAATCCATAACAACGCCCTCATATGGGACACTCACGCCTGTTTTCCATTAAAACCAAACTCAAACCTGACCGAGTTGACCCGTTATAAAAACAGCGGTGTGAGTTTTGTCTCGCTAAACATTGGCATGGATATGGATTCGTTCGAAAATATCATGCAGGTTCTGGCACGGTTCAGAAGCTATATTGCCGATCATCCTGACGAATATATCCTTGCATCCACGGTAAAAGATATTCGTGACGCAAAAGAGAACAGCAAGCTTGCAATTGCATTTGACCTCGAAGGGTCTGATCCGCTGCTTGGTAACATCAACATGGTCTCGTTCTATTATGACCTTGGCGTTCGTTAAATGTTGTTGGCATACAACAAGGACAACCGTGCCTCGGGCGGGTGCATGGAAGGGAACATCGGATTGACAGATTTCGGCATGGATGTGGTCAGGGAAATGAACTGCGTCGGCATGGTCGTGGATGTGAGTCACATGAGCTATCGCGCCACAATGGAGACGTTCGAGGTTTCGTCCAAGCCGGTCATTTTTTCGCACTCAAATCCGAGTGCCCTTCGGGAACACCCCCGCAATATCAGCGATGAACAGATCAAAGCCTGCGCGCAGACCGGCGGCGTGATTGGCATCAACGGCATCGGTGATTTTCTGGGCGGCAAAACCAGCAATCTCGTTGTCCAAAACATTGAATACATAATGGACCTGGTCGGGCACAAACACGTGGGGCTCGGCATCGATTACGTCATCGACAAACAGGAGGTGATCGATTACATGACGATTCACCCGGATGTTTTCCCAGCGGATAAGTCCGATCAATTCCTCGAAATGGTCGAACCTGAACAGATCCCCGAGTTTACCGGTCTCCTTTATCAAAGGGGGCACAATGAAGAAGTCATCAGCGGGATATTGGGGGGCAACTTTCTTCGCACCGCTGAACATGTATGGAGATAAATCATGACACAAACCTATGATGCTATCGTCATCGGGGCGGGCGTGATGGGCGCCAGCATTGCCTTTCATCTCGCCGAGCACGGACTCAAAGTTGCGATTCTCGAACGTAAGACTGTCGCTTCGGGAGCAACCGGTCACTCAAGCGGGCTTGTCCGCATGCATTATGATCTCGCGGTTGAGTCCGAATTGACCTATGTCAGTCACAAAAAATATTTCACAAACTGGAAAGAAAGAGTTGGGGGTGAATGTGGATTCATCAAAACAGGATTTTTGCAGATCGCCAAACGTGAACACGAAGACAGACTGCGTGGCAACGTTGCCAACCAGCAAAAGATCGGGATCAACACATCGGTCACTTCTGCGGATGAAGTAAAACGTCTCTTCCCGGACCTGGTAACTGATCACTTCCAATTTGCAGCGTACGAACCTGATTCAGGCTATGCCGACGCAACGCTGACGACCAACTCGTTCATCGAAGCCGCAAAACGGAACGGCGCGACTCTCATCCAAAACTGCGAAGTGACCGCGATCCGCACGGGAGGAGGAAATGTCGTTGGCGTGGATACAACCAAAGGGACGTTTGATGCGCCGATCATCGTGGACGCGGCGGGACCATGGGCAAAGGATGTCGCAAACCTCGCAGGACTAGAGGTCCCGATTGAAACGTGGACGCACGATGTCGCGTTCCTGCATCGTCCGTCGTCGCTGGGGAAAATCCCCGCTGTGATCGACGATGTCATCAATTGCTACTTCCGCCCCGAGGGCAGCGCGCTGATCCTTGCCGCGGGTGAGGATGAATCGTTGCGCGGCGAAGCGCCCGATGCCGAAGACCAGACACCCACACCGACGTTTCTCGACAAGCTGATCGACGCGATGCTCCAGCGCATCCCGAAGATCGAAGAGAGCGGCTTGCACTCGATCCACGTGGGGCGCGACGGCATCACGCCCGACCAGCGCGCTATCTACAGCGGCACCGACCTGGGCGGCTTCTACCTTGCCTGTGGCTTGAGCGGCACGGGATTCAAAACGTCACCCGCCGCGGGCGCGAGTATGGTGGAGTTGATCCTGGATGGAGAACCTAAAACTGTAGACATCACACCATTCAAGTTCGAACGCTTCGCCAAAGGGGAGTTGATCAAAGGTGAGTTTGAGTATGGATTACTTTGGAAGTAGAGAATCCGTTTCGGACTCGGTCGAAGATTGTTTCTGTTTCGATGGCGTTTATTTCTCTTGCGTTATTTACTATTCCATAAACAGAAAAATGCGTATAATAAGTTCCATAAGTATGTGGGGATAGTTAAGGAAATAAGTTTGTTGAGCAACATGATCGTCGTTAGGAGTGCGTCAAGAAGATTGTCGTTTACTCATATCACAATCAATATATTTGAGGAGAAATCAGATGGCAACAAACAATTCAACCATAGGAAATTACGTCCATTAATACGACAGTGCAGCCGAGTTCGAAAGCTGAAATCGATCAGGCTTTAGCCATTCTGTCTGCCAATAATGAGGCCTGGGCAGCGATGGATATCCCCGGGCGGATTACCCTGCTTGACCGGATAAAACAGGATATACAGCAAGTTGAGAACCGCTGGATTGCTACTGCGTTTGCTGCAAAAGAG
>DATDAG010000537.1:0-5008 GCA_036525495.1 Anaerolineales bacterium | reverse complement strand
ATGCTGACAAAATTCCCGATATCATCATTGGTAGACTGCCCATCTATCTGCGTGCGCTTCAACGACTGACGGAACAGGGCGTACATAACACATCTTCGCAGGAGTTGGGGGAAATGATCGGTATTTCCGCCGCGCAGATCCGCAAAGACATCTCACAATTTGGCGAGTTCGGCAAACAGGGAACGGGATATTCGATCCCGTTTTTGATCGAGCGTCTGCAGACGATTCTAAAAGTGAACCGCGTCTGGGATGTGATCATTGTGGGCATGGGCGATATGGGACATGCGTTGGCACGCTATAACGGATTCGTCAACCGCGGATATCAGGTTTCGATGGTGTTCGATAATGACCCTGATAAGGTGGGACAGACTGTGAATAACCTTGAGATTTACGATACGACCACAATGGTGGAAAAGGTCAAACAAGGCAGGGTCAGGATCGCGATGCTGACGGTGCCTGCTTCGGCCGCGCAGGCGGTTGCAGACCAGCTTGTCAAAGGGGGGGTGAAGGCGATCCTGAACTATGCACCGATCCATTTGAATGTGCCGAAGGATGTGCATGTACAACACATTGACCCCGCCACACATTTGCAGAGAATGACGTATTATTTGTAGTGCATCTGCCTTCTGAAACATGGGGGTCATGCCATGTAACATTAGAAATATTGGAGAAATAAAAGAATGGGAGAAAAAAATAAGCAAGTAAAGGGTTGAATCAAAAACGGTCGCGCAATTGCGTGACCGTTTGTTTTTACACCTGCGGCAGATTTCGCCGTAAAATATTGTACATGGGAAGCGCTTTGACTGCGCCTTCGACCACGCAGGTTAGTGGGTTATCCACCAAATAAGCGGGAATGCCAAGTGACTTGGTTAGCAATTTGTCAATGCCGCGTAACAGTGCGCCGCCGCCGCACAACGCCACGCCGCGGTCGATAATGTCTGCGACAAGTTCGGGCGGTGTCTTCTCGAGCACGCGGCGTCCCGTTTCGATGATGGCCTTCAAGGGCTCCTGCAATGCCTCGACGATCTCGCCCGTTGTTAATGTGATGGGACGCGGCAAGCCGGTCACCTGATCCTGTCCTTGCACTTCCATGCTGTTCTCGGTATCCTGCGGTACGGCTGCTCCGATCTTCATTTTGAGTTGTTCCGCGGTTACCTGTCCGATCACCACCCCATATTTCCTGCGCACGTAATTGACAATGGCTTCGTCCAGTTCCAAGCCGCCCGCTCGCAATGTCTCAGCCGAGACGATGCCATACATCGCCATGACAGCCGCTTCCGTGCATCCGCCGCCGAGGGTGATGACCATGTTCCCGGATGGCGAATTAATTGGCAGGTCGACACCGAGAGCCGCCGCAAGCGGTTGCTGAATCAGGGACGCATCGCGGCTCCCCGCCTCCAAAACTGCTTCATGGACCGCGCGTCGTTCCACGCTGGTAACGCCATACGGCACCGAGACCATCACACGCGGACGAAAGATGCGCATCGATCCGCTTACGCGTTGTAACAGATATGAGAGGAGTGTTTCGGTGATTTCATAATCCGCAATAACCCCATTCTTTAGTGGGCGCGCTACTTCGATGCTTTCGGGTACGCGCCCATACATGTCCAGCGCTTCTTTTCCAACCGCCACCATCTTCTGATCATCCACTTCGATGGCAACGATGGTAGGTTCCGCCAATAGCACCTGCGTGCCGTCAGCGATGCGTGTGAACATGGTGCCCAGGTCTATCCCCAGGTCTTTTGAGAACATTGCCACGTGGGTCTAGGACTCCGAAGACGGATAACGCGTCCCACTGCGGCGATAACGACGCGCTGCATCAAGACGTAAATTGGACCGGCGTAGCGCCGCTTCCATGGCAAGGTAGGCATCCGTATCCGCGGGGACGCCCTTAGCAAGCACTTCTTCAGCACGCTTGCGGGCTTCTTCTGCGCGGGTAATATCGATCTCTTCGACGTTCTCCGCTGCGTCTGCAAGGATCGTGACAATATCAGGCTGGACTTCCGCTACACCGCCCGCGACAGTAAAAAGTTCCTCCTTGCCGCCTTTACGGACCTTGATAATGCCGTATTTCAAGGTGGTGAGGACTGGCGCATGTTTTGGAAGGATTCCCATCTCCCCGCCCGCGCCGGGCAGGACGATGATATCAACATCGCCTTCGAACACGGTGCGGTCCTGGGAGACAATTTCACAACGAATGGTCATTACATTACTCCAATGACATACTGCCCAGCGTTCCATTCTCGCCGGGCAGTCATCACATGATCTTTTTATCCCATCTTCTCTGCGCGGGCTCGCACATCTTCGATCGTGCCTGCCATCATGAAAGCCTGTTCCGACAGGTCATCGCATTTACCGTCCAGGATCTCGCGGAAGCCGCGCACAGTTTCCCTGAGCGGGACGTAGGCTCCCGGGATGCCCGTGAAGCGTTCCGCCACGTAGAATGGCTGGGAGAAGAAACGCTCGATCTTGCGGGCGCGGGCAACGATGAGTTTGTCGTCCTCGGAAAGTTCGTCAATACCGAGAATGGCAATGATGTCCTGCAAGTCCTTGTAGCGCTGAAGAACGCGCTGGACCTCGCGCGCGGTGCGGTAATGGTCTTCGCCCACGATGTTCGGATCAAGGATTCGGGAGGTGGAAACAAGCGGATCCACGGCGGGGTAAATACCCTTTTCCACAATGGAGCGTTCAAGAGCGATGGTTGCATCGAGGTGTGTAAAGGTCGCCACAGGGGCGGGATCGGAATAATCATCGGCAGGAACATAGATCGCCTGCATTGATGTGATCGAACCGGTGCGGGTCGAGGTGATGCGCTCCTGCAATTCACCCATTTCAGTGGCGAGCGTGGGCTGGTAACCCACTGCGGATGGCATACGACCAAGCAAAGCCGACACTTCGGAACCGGACATGGTAAAGCGGAAAATGTTATCAATGAAAAGCAACACGTCGCGTCCCTGGTCGCGGAAGTATTCCGCCATCGAGAGCGCGGAAAGCGCAACGCGTAGGCGTACACCGGGAGGCTCGTTCATCTGCCCGTAGACCATCACAGTGTCTTTCATAACCCCAGACTCGAGCATTTCGCGGTAGAGTTGGGACCCTTCACGGGTACGTTCACCCACGCCGGCGAACACGGAATTACCTTCGTGTTCCGTCGCGACAGAGCGGATGAGTTCCATGATGATAACGGTCTTGCCTGTTCCTGCGCCGCCGAAGATGCCGGTCTTGCCGCCTTTGGTGAACGGGGCGATCAGGTCAATGACCTTGATGCCGGTCTCGAACACCTCCACTCGTGTGGATTGTTCGGAGAAGGCAGGCGCCGGGCGATGGATGGGGTAGCGAGCGCTCGCCGCAATATCGCCCTTCTTGTCGATGGGCTTGCCCAATACGTTGAAGATGCGTCCCAAGGTGGCCGGTCCAACAGGAACCGAGATCGGGGCGCCGGTCCCGCGCGCGGGTACGCCGCGCTGTAGACCGTCGGTCGAGTCCATAGCCACCGTGCGGACCCAGCTATTGCCAAGATGTTTTTGCACTTCGAGAACGAGGGGTTCCTTTCCTTCACGATCCACTTCGATCGCTTCGAAAAGTTCGGGGATGTTCCCAACGGGGAATTCCACATCCACCACACCGCCCAGAATTTGTACGACACGGCCGTTTTCGTTTGCCATGAGTTCCTCCAATTAGTTCGTCGCGGCAAGCGCTTCCGCGCCGCCGACAATATCCAGAATATCGTTCGTGATCGATTGTTGTCTTACCTTGTTGTAAGCCAGTTGCAGTGCGCCGACGAGTTCCTTCGCATTGTCGGTTGCGTTGCGCATAGCGATCATACGCGCCGCATGCTCGCTTGCCTGTGACTCTAGGACAGCCTGATAGACCTGCAAGGCGGTAAAGCGCGGTATGATCTCATCGAGGATCTCGCGCATATCCGGTTCGTACTCATACGCCGCATGCGGACCGTTGTGCTGTTGCTGAAAATCCTCTACCAATCCCTCGCCGACAAGTTCCAACGGCAGGAGTTTCTTGACCGTGGTGATCTGACGAGCCATGTTGACGAAGTCCGTGTAGACCAAAAAGACCTCATCCGCTTCGCCCTTCATGAATTCATCCACTGCCAGGCGTCCGATGGCAGAGATATCTGCAAACGTTGGCGCGGCAGGGAGGTGGCTGAAATCCGCGATCACCTTTTTGCGGCGGCGGATAAGCAGATCGCGCCCTTTGCGGCCGACCGCGATAAATTTAACGGGAACAGGATTGGTGTCGAAGCGTGAAGCGACGAAACGGATCACGTTCGAATTGTACGCGCCTGCCAATCCACGGTCGCCTGTAACGACAACGACCAGCGTGTTGTTTATGGATTTGCGCTCGGCAAGAAGCGGGTGCAGTGTATCGCGCCCGGGTTGTTCAGCAACATGCCGAAGCACCTGCCAGGCTTTTGTGGCATAGGAGCGCGTAGCTGTTACCGCACTGATCGCCTTGCGGACCTTGCTCGCGCTGACAGTTTCCAAGGCGCGTGTGACCTGCGAGATGTTTTTTACGCTCCGAATTCGGAGCCGCATTTCTCTAGCAGATGCCATGATCTATGCCTGCCATCCCGCGCGGAAACCTTCCAACGCCTTGGTCAACTTTTCCTTGGTCTCGTCAGTGATCCTGTTCTTCTCAAGGATATCCCTGCCAATCTCAGGGTATGATGTTTCCATATAACGAATCAGATCCGCCTGCCACTGCGCCATCTTGTCGACAGGAACACCGCTGGCAAATCCGTTTGTGCCCGCAAAAATGACGATGACCTGGTTCTGAAGCTCGACCGGGGAGTATTGCGGTTGTTTGAGAATTTCCTGCATCCGTTGACCCTGATTGAGTTGGTTCTGTGTATTCTTATCGAGGTCAGATGCCATGAGGGCGAATGCCGCCAACTCGCGGTAAGCCGCCATGTCGAGGCGCAAACGACCTGCCACCTGCTTCATGGCTTTTGTCTGGGCATCACCGCCCACACGGGAAACCGAAATACCTA
>DATDAG010000536.1:0-4254 GCA_036525495.1 Anaerolineales bacterium | reverse complement strand
GATGGCAAGGAGCACAAGGAAATGGAAGGCAAAGTCAACCTGGATCATTGGCAAGTCTGGTTTCTGGCATTTCTTCTTCCTTGGAGCAGCGTTTCTTTTGCTTGAAGTACAGAACATCAGCAAGGCATCTGTCGCCCTCGGGAATACCTGGCAGGTCAATGCGGTCATTATTACCGGTGTGCTCGGTATGGCGCTCCTCGCGAACTGGATCGCGTATAAGTTACCCCAAATGCCTTTGACGCCGGTATATATCCTATTAATCGTTACGTGTCTTGGTTTGTATTTTGTGGATCTGGCAAGTTTTGCATTTTTGCCTTACACACTTAAGGCGGTGATCGTGGGCGGGCTCACCAGTCTGCCGATGCTGTTCAGCGGCATTGTCTTTATCCGGTCGTTTGCGGTGACTGAGGACAAAAGCAGCGCGCTCGGGGCGAACCTGATCGGGGCGCTTTTGGGCGCATTATTGCAGTCGGTCACGTTTGTTACCGGTATAAAAGCCCTGCTTCTCATTGTTGCGGTCTTTTATATGCTGGCAATCTGGACCAGACCCAAAACTGGAAGGGAGCAGTCTCAAGTTCAAGCATGAAACGCTGGTACGCTTTCCATCGCGATCTCGGTCTTCAACTGCTCGCGCTGTATCTTCTGCTTATCATCCCATTCCTGGTAACGTTATGGGTCTTTGACGGGTTGATCGGCGTGCGAATTCGTGAGGATGTGCAAGCCAGCGACCTTTCGCTCGCGCAATCCATTTCGCAGGAAGTTTACCTTGCGCTCACGAAAGCTCTGAACGCTGTGGAGGGATTGTCTGCCTATCCCGGTGTGATCGAGGCTGACAACGCCGCCATGGAGGAAGTGTTCGGCGTCTTCTTCAACACAACGCCTGATGTAAACCTGGTGTACCGGTTGGATTCCGATGGGACCATGTTGTTTCATTATCCAGTTGGACCCACTTCCACAGTTGGTAATGACTTCTCTTTCCGCGATTATTTCCAGCGCTCGGTGTTAACTGATCAGTCATTGATGTCCAAAGGTCGCATTTCCCCAACTACCGACCAGGCTGTCGCGACTGCTGTCATGCCGCTCTGGTCGGATGATGGTGAGTTCCTGGGGTTGATTGGGGCAAATATCAGGCTCGAGAGTCTTAGCAGGGCACTGGCTAGTATTGTTTCGGAATATCCGGTGCAGGGTGGCTTGCAGAGTATCATCCTTGATTCTTCGAACCAGATCATCGCCCACCCGGATCAGGAATTCCTCTTGCAGCCCGCAAGCGTCATCGTTCCCGAAGAGATACTTAAGACCTTCCTTGCAGAAGAACATTCCAAGATATTTGATGATCTGGAAGGCGAGGAAAGACTCTTTACTCATACTTTGGTCCCAGGCGTAAACTGGCGGGTCATCGTCAGCCGCCCAACTACCGCCGCATTCGCCACACAAATCATACTGCGACGTATCGTCCTCGTCGCGGCAGGGACATTCATCCTCATTGGGCTGTTCTTCTGGGGGACACTCACTGTGCGTGTTATTCGCCCCATCGAGCGGCTCGCTCCGATCAGCGAATCCATCGGGTTGAACCAGCCGATCAGTCAGGAAGAGCAAAAGCATCTTCTTTCTGGATCGAAGCGCAGTGACCAGATCGGGCATTTGAACCAGAGTATCATCCGCATGAAGGATTCCATCGAAGAACGGATGAGGGAACAGGCAACGCTTTTGGAGACAAGCACGGCAGTCGTTTCATCCTTGGACCCCGAAACTGTTCTCGCTCAAATCCTTGAGCAAATGGGACGGTTGTTACAGATCAAGATGTACGCCATCATCGCTCTCGATGAATCAAATGGGAGTTTTCGCATCCGCGCCAGCAGGGGCTTATCCAAACAGTTTACCGAACAACTCTCGATCCAACCTTCCGAGCCTGATGCAGTAACCATGCGTGCGCTCCATGCGAAAAAATCGATCCAGGTTAGCGACACCGAGACCGATCCATCCTATGCCACTAGAAAACAGCGTGCTCGCGCAGAGGGGTATCGTGCAATTCTGGCTGTGCCGCTCAATACACAGTACGCGCCTCCCACTGCCCTTCTGGTGTTCCATCCGACACCGCGCGTTTTCAATCACAACGAAGTTCAACTATTGACGAGCTTTGCGAACCATGCCGCGATGGCGATAGAAAACGCGATCTTATTCGAGCGCAGTGACATGCGACTGCGCGAACAGACCCAGCGACTCGAAGCTTTAGTTCAATCCCTGCACGATGGGTTGATCCTGACCGATCTGCACAGCAAGGTTATTTATGCCAACAAACGCGTTGGTGAATTGGCTGATCTTTCAACAAAGAGTCTTTCAGGTTTGCACGCCGACCAGATAATTGCCCGCATCATTGACAAGGCTTCCGGTAAACCAAAAAATAAAAACAAGTTTCAAAAGATTATGGATAAAGGCGGGGAGAAGACGATCGAACTCACGCAAAGTGTCCAGAGCCAGTCTATTCACCTGCGGCTCGAAGTGTTCACCGTAAATGACGAGGACGGAATACCGATTGGACGAGGGATTTTCTTCCACGATATTACCGCAGACCGCGAACTGGATCGTATGAGATCGAGCCTTGTTTCTACAGTTTCTCACGAACTGCGGACGCCTCTCGCCGCGATCAAGGGGTACGCCTCCACGATGCTTGCGGACGATGTGGAATGGGACCGCGACTCGCAACGCGAATTTCTTACGATCATCTCAGACGAAACAGACCGCCTCACGGACCTGGTCAACAACCTGCTTGACCTTTCCCGCATTGAAGCAGGCTCTTTAAAGCTCTCGCATGAAAAGTGCGACGTGAAGGAAATCATCCACGGTGCAGCCAGGGGCGCGCGGCTTACCTCGAAAAACAATTTCGAGGTAAAAGTGGAATCGAGACTGCCGGGGGTGTATGCAGATCCGTTGCGCTTGGAATCGATCCTGCGAAATTTAATCGAGAATTCCATCAAGTATGCAGGGGAGGAGGCCAACGTCAAAGTGGAGGTCAACAAGAATGGCAAGGATGTTGTTTTCCGCGTACATGACAATGGACCTGGAATACCGCTCAAGGAGGGACAACGGGTCTTTGAAAGGTTTTATCGTATGGATGACAGCCTTGCGCGTCTTACCAGCGGGGCAGGATTGGGGTTGGCGATCTGTCAGGGACTTGTGCGCGCACATGGCGGCAGGATCTGGATCGAGCCGCAGAATACTGGAGCCTGCATTGCGTTCACAATTCCATTAATATCAAAACCTTCTCCAAGTAATGAGAAGACGACGAAAAAGAAAACAAACCGATGAATATTAGTGTTTTAGTGGTAGATGATGAAAAATCCCTGCGAAACTTTGTACGCCGCAATCTGGAAGTGCGCGGGTATCATGTTTTCACTGCATCCAACGGGGTCGAAGCGCTTGCGGTCTTTGACAATGAAAACATTCAAATGGTGATCATGGACATCATGATGCCGCACATGGATGGTTTGGAAGCCACGCGTCGCATCCGAGAGGGATCGCATGTGCCGATTATCATCCTTACCGCGATGGGGGAGGAGACAGACAAAGTGCGCGCATTCGATCTGGGGGCGGACGATTACCTGACTAAACCATTCGGTGTTGGGGAGTTGCTGGGGAGAGTCAAGGCGGTGTTGAGAAGAGCTGATTGGTCTGGAGCAGGTTTGGGCGAGGAAAGAATCGTGCGTGGGGAGGTCGAAGTGGATATGGAACGGCATTTAGTGACAGTGCAAGGGGAAGTCATTGGCCTTACTCCCATCGAATTCAGCCTGCTCGTCTATTTTATGAAGAACGCGGGGAAAACGCTGCACCATCGTGCCATCTTGCAAAATGTATGGGGGATGGAGTACGGGGATGAGACGGAGTATTTACGGGTATATGTGGGTAAATTACGGCAAAAGATCGAGGCTGACCCATCGAAGCCGGAATATTTGCACACGGAACATGGGATCGGTTATCGGTTCGAGGGGTGATCGTTTTTATACTTTTTTTATATTTCCCACCCGATTTTTTAGCAAAAATTACTTTTGATCTTCTACAATAAGAATAGGACGGAAAGGTTCCGTTCGTATTTGAATCCATGTACTTTTGGAGGAGGCATAGAATGAAACGCTCGTTATCCAGTATCTTTACCCTTCTGGTGCTGCTGGGGCTGGTCCTTTCAGCCTGCGGCCCAACCGCCCCTGAGGCGACAGACGCGCCAGCTGAGCCTGCTGCCCCTGCGGCGACTGACGCGCC
>DATDAG010000535.1:0-2125 GCA_036525495.1 Anaerolineales bacterium | reverse complement strand
GTCGAAGGTAATGTCGCTTCTATCCAGAATAATTTTATTGTGGTCAATGGGATCCTAATGAACATCCAATTTGCGGAGATCAAAGGCACACCGGGTGTTGGGGTCATTGCGAAAGCGGAAGGCTATTACGATGCGAGCGGCGTGTTCATTGTTACAAAGATCGAATTCAAGGATGGCGGCTCGAACAGTAATGGATCAAATCCGAGCGGGGTCGCCAACGATAATGCCAACCGCAACAGTAATAACAATGACAACGACGATGATGACGATGATGATAACGATAATATCAATGATAACAAAAATGACAATGACGACTGATCGAATTACGGAGGCACAGCCTCCGTAATTTTTATTTATATCAGCCTCATCCTCATAACCAGCACAGGTGGGATCTCACTGAAGTTGCCGCCCCAGCTTAGGGGATTTGATTGCGGATGATCAGGCGGGAAGGAGCGTTCTTCAAAGCCGTCCATGACGAATCTGTTATGGAAGCCGAGGTTCAGGTAGTATTGGAGAGGGCGTTCAAAATAGAGTTGCGGCTTGGGTTGTCCGCGCAAGGCAAGACCTTCGGACTGGTAGCTGCTCATATAGCGTGAGACCTTTACTGCATAGCGCGTGTTGATCGTGCCGTTGTCCCATTCTTCAGCGAGGTGAGTGGAGGATGAATTATTGAAACAGGGATGCGCGAGAGAAAATACAAAAGCCCCCTTTGGTTTGAGTAATTTTGGAAGTGTTCGAAATAATGTTTCGATGTCTGCCATGTCGAAGAGCGCCATGTTCGAGAGGGCGGAGTCGAATTTGTGTTCACCTAATGCACGCAGTTGAGTTTCGTTTGCAGCGTCAACTATGAGATATGAGATTCTGTTATCAGGGTTGGGACGCGACCTGGCTTTGTCAATGAGATTTTCCGAGAAATCGAATGCGGTAACGTTTGCGCCGAGCGCAGCGAGACGACGCGAGGTCAGCCCGTTGCCACAGGCAATATCCAGGATCGCCGAATCAGGTTGAACGTTGAGGAAAGAGGCGATGGGGGGCCAGCACAGGATGTTGAAGAAGTCATTGCCTTCGTCGCCCATACTGGAATCCCACACTTCGGCGTTGGCGTCCCAGGCATCTTTTGAAATTTGGTTGGAGTTATTTTGCATAGGCAATGTTTTACCACAAAACGAAATGCGGTTTGCGTTGTTATACTATGTGGAATTACAAATTTTGCCAGAAAGATAGAACTTGGAAAAAGAGCGGAAACGGGCTGATAAATGATGGGCTGGTGAGAGGCGTGGTACGATAGTCTGGTTTCCAAAGGAGGTTGTCAATGTCCAATCAACATATTGCAGAGACGGTTGCAAGACTCATCCAGGTGTTTAAAGAGCGTCCTGAAAAGGCTATTTCAGAGGATGCGGCGGCCACTACCGTTGTTGAAAGCGGATTGCGTTGCAAGGCGACAGGTCCGCACGGCTGGGAGTTGACATCGGATATGGCGAAAGGTGTGGGTGGTGACGCGAGCGCCCCGCCACCAGGCTGGCTCTTCCGCGCTTCGCTTGCAAATTGCGACGCGAGCATGATCGCCATCCGCGCCGCAGAGTTGGGAGTGGAATTGACCACGCTCGAAGTGACTGTGGGAAGCGTTTCAGACTCACGCGGAATGTTCCAGGTTGATGATACGATTCCAGCCGGTCCGCAAAAGGTCTCGATGCACTTTAAACTTGGCGCAAAAGACGTACCTGAAGAAACCTTGCGCGGCATCGTCGAATGGGTGGAACGGCATTCGCCTGTTGGCGATGCGGTGGGACGAAACGTTCCCATGGAAGTGACTACGGAAATTATTCAGGGATGATTTATCGCCGGGTAGCGACCCTATTGTTTCGATACGTTATTGATTTACCTGCCTTATACCGTACAGCCAAACAATTAATCACTCCTGTTGAAATTGGGAGTTTATGTATATAATATATCTACAACGCCATGCTATTTCGGGGACTCAATGGTTTGTAACTGCTCACGACTTTTATAGAAGGACGGTGTTGTAACGGGCATGATACCAGAGAAGGTGCGAGTAGAGGAATTATCGCGCGAAGATTTGCAGGCGCTGGTCTTGCAGTTGATGGACAGAGTCCGCGAACTGGAA
>DATDAG010000534.1:0-2528 GCA_036525495.1 Anaerolineales bacterium | reverse complement strand
TATCCTTTGGCAGGACTTTTGTCATCGCATGGACGTGGTCGAGACGATCCTGCCCGCCCCAGTCGCGATCCACGTGCTTGGTGTAAGAGAGTCCGTAGCCGGTGGAGCCGCGCACATTCGGGACAAAGACCGCGAAACCGCGCAACGTGAAATACTGGATTAACGGCATCGAGAACCAGGCAAAGTCCGGGCGTTCCTGTCCCTGCGGACCGCCATGGATATAGTAAACGACCGGGCGGCGTCCTTTAAAGTCGAGCCGGCTCGAGGGGAGATACAGTCGGGCGGAGACGCGCAGGCCATCGTGAGAAATGAACGAAGCGTCCTCCCCTTTGGAGAGCGTCCCATCGGGAATCCCCAATATCTTTTCGTCTGTATGTTTTGTGATTTTATTCCTGCTCTTGCCGCTGATCGTATAGATCTGCGTGGGAGATGTGGCAGTGGAAAACGAGAAAGTGAAAGTATCTTCCGCTTTGTTATAGTCAAAGTGGTCGAGCATACCGTTGTCCAAAGGTTTGGCGCCTACCAGAGTGTGCATGATGTTCATCGCTCGATTTTTCTCATCGAAGACTCCCTCATATACCCATGAACACCCATCAATATTGAAGAAAATCAGATAACGATCCTTGAAGAGATGCGCCATCCCCTCCATCTCGCCAACGCCTTTATGTTTCACGCCTTTCACTTGGATCTGCTCAATTTCACCGGGCTTTGCAAAATCAATGTAACCCAAGCTGTACGTATCTGCAAAGACCGAAGATGTTACCACCGCCCCTTTGCCGCTCGGGGAAAAATCAGCAGCGCCTAAACCGTTCAGGGGCACAACCTCTCCTTCCTTGCGGTCTTCAAGCGGTTTTCCGTACATCACTTTAAGCTTGCCATTCTGCCACAAATACCCTACGGAATCGCCAACAGTATAGCCCGAACCTACAAGCAATTTGGAATGGTCCTTGTTATGTGCGGAGACAAAAACCCCAAACGGGCTTTCAGCGATCTTCTTGAGTTTGCCGGTCTTCAAGTCGCCTCGATAGGTTTCGATCAACGGCTTATCCCGTCGTTCCGCGTGCAGGTAAACAATTCCTTTATCACTGTCACATGCGCCCAAATGCACGCGGTATTTTTCAAAGAAATTCTTGAACGCTGGTTCGGGGAACCCGCCATCCATCGAGACGAGCATCGGCTGATAATTCTCATCACCATCCTTATCGATCATCACAAGGATCTGCTGGAGTTTCGGGAAAACATAAAATGACTTCCCACCGATCAAATGCGGATTTTGCAGGGCAATGTGTGGAGGCAATAACGGCACAGGAACACTCCCACCGAACGACATGGAATACAAACTCAAGTGCCCCGAAAGATTGCTCAGGAAATAAATCTTCTTTCCGGCGTGTTGCGGCACAACAAACAACCTTGCAGATATCAACGATTCAATTCGATATGACATGCGAAATCTCCTTTTGAAAGTAGTTTTTGTATTTTTATTTACTCATAATACAGCATCTTGGCTACACGCCAACTCATTTCACTGGATGATCCCTCCACCAACCAAAACATCACCCTGATAGAAGACCGCCGCCTGCCCGGCTGTAACATCCCGTTGCAGCGCGTCAAACCGGACGTGAGCCTGATCCGCCCCATTAGGCGTGACCAATGCATCAGCCTCTTTCGCCGTATAGCGTATCTTCACCTCCGCGCGGAAGGGTTCGTTCGGAACTTCCCCGCCCACCCAATTGACATCACGCGCTATCAACTCAAGTGATCCAAGCTCATCCTGCGTTCCAACAACCAATGTATTACTCTCCGCGTTCTTTCCATGCACATATAATGGGACTGGCGACGCAAGACCAAGTCCCTTACGCTGGCCAATGGTGTAATTGGCGAGTCCATTATGCGTACCCAGTATTGTCCCATCACGTGTAACGATCTCACCCTCTTTGAGCATTTCACCTGCATTTCTCTGCAGAAAGTTGCGATAGTCCTCGCCAGCCAGAAAGCATAAATCCTGCGAATCTTTACGCGAGGCAGTTGGTAGTCCGTGCCTTTCAGCAATCGCACGTATCTCTGACTTGGGATAATCCCCTACAGGAAACAAGGCGTGTTTCAATTTTGCTTGATCCAAAACATGCAAGACATAAGATTGATCCTTGCTTTTATCTATTGCTTTTAATAAGTTTACCCTCCCACTTTCATCCTCCATCCTTCGAGCATAGTGTCCCGTAGCCATATAGTCCGCGCCCAACGCCAACGCATGGTCGAGTAAAAACGTCCAGCGGATCTTGCGATTACACACGAGACACGGATTCGGCGTCTCGCCGCGAGCATATCCTTCAAGAAAATATTCAACGACTGTCTCTCGGAAAACATCCTTCGCATCAATGACGTAGAAAGGAATATCGAGTATTGCGGCAACTCGTCGTGCCTGCGCCATTGAGTCCGGCGTACAGCAACGGTTGGACTCTTCCTTGCCGGGCTCGCTCCACAAACGAACCATCATGCCGATAACCTCATAGCCCTGCTCCTTAAGCAAG
>DATDAG010000533.1:0-7344 GCA_036525495.1 Anaerolineales bacterium | reverse complement strand
CCCACGGAGACCGGTCCCGCCAGCGCGCCGCGCCCGGCTTCGTCCAATCCTGCAATGTGAATAATACCATCATCCCATAGATCTGATTCGAGGGAAATGTTGGGTTTTCTTTTCATTTTTTGTAAATGCCGCGCAATGCATTGGCGTGGATGCGGAAAATATCCTGGAGCATACGGATGGCATCTGGCAACGCCCTGACCTTTGTATCAGAGTCGTGATACCAGTGGATGGGGATTTCTTCGATGCGATATTTGTGCCTGCGGGCGATGTAAAGCAATTCGATATCGAATGACCAGCCCGGAAGAGTTTGCTTGTTGAACAGCTTTTCTGCAACTTCGGCGCGGAAACATTTGAAGCCGCATTGTGTATCGTTCAAACCCGGCAGGATCAGCACCTGGATGATGAGGTTAATACCGCGCCCGCCCAGGTGACGATACGCTGGTTCGTTGTAGCGTACCGCGCCCTTCGCTTCGCGTGAGGCGATGGCGATGTCGAAACCTGCATTTGCAGATGGAAGGAATTTGATGATCTCCTCCACAGGCATTGAAAGGTCGGCGTCGCACATGAAACGATATTCACCCTTGGCTTCGAGCATCCCGCATTTTACCGCCGCTCCCTTGCCTCGTTCACTTCGGAACACGCGAACGTTTTTATGCAGCCTCGCAAACTCCTGTGCGACTTCGAATGTTCCATCAATACTGCCGTTCTCGACAATGATGACTTCGGATTCAAACGGTTGCCCTTCGAGAAAGCGAAGCACCTGCTCCAGCGTGCCGGGCAGGCGGTTCTCTTCGTTATGAGCCGGGATGATGACGGACAGAAAAGTGGACAAGGGATTATCGGAAAACAACAGCCGCTAGAAAACCGGGACCTGTTCCAATTCGTCGCGATCCGCTCCATCGCGGGTTGTGATGAAGTCCTTGCCGTCACGTGTCACTGCCAGCACAGGTTTTCCTTCTTCAAAGGTTCCCGCCCAAAATTTCTTGCGTGTGCCAGTCATGAATTGTTTCCCGCTTTTGATGCGCTCCAACAAGTCCTTGCGGTCTATCAAAAGACGGTCTGAGAAAGTTGCCCCGCGTCGTTCATACGCGCGCACTGTTACGATATGCCCGTTCTTGTAACGGGCTGCTTCTATAATTCCATCGATTTTCTTTGCCATGGTGGGTCTCCGTGTGAATTTTAGCATTAAACAAACTTACCGTCATTGCGACCTTGGGGAAGCAATCTCCTTATGGGTTGGGGCTTGCTTCGCTACTCGCTCTGCTCGGGGTCACAATGTGCCTGCTTTCCTGTGAATATTCCTGTAACGCTTTTTTGTTCTATTGAAATAAATTGTGAAATAATGTACTATGATGATGACAACACCGATCACATTGTTGCGGGATACAACCCTGCCAGCATCTCTACCCGTCCTATACCAGGACGGGTTTTTGTTCAAAAGGAGAATTCTCATGAAAAAATCCATACGATTATATCTATACTGATAGTTGTCGTTTTCTTGCTGTGGTGTTTCCTGTGTATGCCAATGCAGCACCCTCGATGGGTACAAAAGATGATCTGAAAGCCTTCCATGGAAAATGGACATCTGAACGATTAGGAAGCCCTCAAACATTGAAGATCAGGTGTGATGTGGAAACCGGTTATTGCAAAATGGATATGATTACTGAAATATCCACTAGTACGAGACTCGCTGGAGGAGTGCCAACTGGCAGGTATTTTGAAGGCGTAGGAACGGTCAATGTTATCGACCAGAGCATTACAATACCCGCTATTTCTTACTGCATGACAAAACCTCCTTCAGACTTCTACTACGACCCTCCGATCCCATTCACATATCACCCTGCCGATGACACTTTGACAGATATTTGGGGTGTCACTTGGTATGGTAAATAGTTCGCCTATCACCGCTGATTCTTCTTTGAAATAAGATGATCCTCCCTATCATAGGTGGGTGCGGGATCCCTGTGACATTTTAGGTAGTTTCTACATAGTTACGAAACTTACCCGCGATGTACTTGTAAAAGTCAAGCGGAGATAGAGGGAAATTGTGACCTGCGGTGAGAGAATGAAGTCCGTTTTAGCCTCAAACAATTCCATCGAGGCAAGCGTCCACTTTTTGGCTGTTTTGGTCTGGAACATAAAAACCCCGCCATATCGGAACGAAATGCAGGGTATATTTGTCGGGGCGCCGGGATTCGGACCCGGGACCTCTTGCTTCCAATGTGAAGCAGGGGAATGCGTTTATTGCTCAGTGAAAACAATATCGTGATGAGTTGAACCGTGTCCCGTTGGCGCATGAGAGTGGGAGTATTGACGGTAGAGGTCAGTCCTTCAGTTTTTAGAACGTATGTTCTGGTATAATTTTTACATGTCTATCCTGCGCAAGTTATTGGCTCGGATAGGCTTGCGTCCCATATCCGCCCCTCGTAAATATGAGGTCAGTGAGTCCATGCAAATGACCCTGACCACCCTCGCACAGCACGAGGGGCGCCCAGAAGACGAGTTGATCCAAAACCTGCTGGCCGCGGGCCTGACCCACTATTATGAAACCGAGGAACTTTGGAAACAATGGGAATCCCTCTCTCCACGCGAAAAAGAAGTCACCGCGCTGGCATGTTTGGGCTGCACCAACAAAGAGATCGCGAAGAAGCTGATCATATCACCAGAGACGGTCAAGAGTCATTTGCGAAATGCCCTGATCAAGTTCAACATGAACTCAAAGGCTGAGTTGCGCTCAGCTTTACAAGGTTGGGATTTCGCTGCCTGGGCATAGATATACTGGTCGTGCATTGGGATAGGCATATATCTCCCTCCCCCATCAGGGTAAACTTTTTTCACCCCAAATTTCCCCCATCAGGGGATTTTTTATTTTTAGTCGGACTGCTATCTTGTGCAAATGGACATCCTGCCTGTACTTCGCAAGAACAGCCTGATCGTTGTTTCCTCCCATAACGCCGCCAGAGATGAGACCGCCGTCCTGTCGGCTGAACTCGCCCTACGTGGCTCGGTCACTGTATTGGATGGCGGCAACTGTTTTCCCTTCTATCGCTTCGCACGGATGGTCCGCACACAGTCTTATGAAGGTGCAGTGGCTGTCAAGCAACTCTTCATCCGGCGAGCCTTCACCTGCCACCAGGTATTGGAACTTCTATCATCCACGCCCGCGCTTGACCAACCCTGTCTGATCCTGAACCTGCTGGCGACCTTCTACGATGAACAGATCCCCGAACGGGAAGTCCGCCGACTGCTGGATGCCTGTCTCGTGGAAGTGAACAGACTCTCCATGAGGTCGCCTGTCATGATCTCACTCTCGCCTCCACGCCTGCCCGAACGGGCGTTCCTTGCAGAACAGATCTGTCAGACAGCCGACAAATCCTTCATTCTCGATGAACCTGCACCTGAGTTCATCCAACCGACACTCTTCTGATGGGACGCACACTCAAATCCATCACGCAGGTCTTCCTCGAAGAGGAACAAGCCTTCGCCCGCTTCCGCCGTGCCCTGCGGCGCAGCGACCAACTGGTTTTGGATGATCTCTTCGCCTCCGCCCGTCAACACATTGCGGCTGCTGCATATGCATCCCATGCCCTGCCCTTTGAAGTCTTCCTGTTGTCCATGCTGCTGGAGGAACACAAGGAAGTCATCCGCTTGCGCCAGTTGGTGGAAGAGATGCAGAATGAGCGCAGCAAGTGAATTGACGGGCTGGCTGCTCGACCTGTATCCGAGCCCGAAAGGCGGCGTAACCCTGTGGCTGATCGGGGAGGATGGGAAACGTCATCAACTGCATCAGAAATTTCCTGTCACCTTTTACATTGCGGGGAAGAACGAACAACTTCGGGATGTGTGGCGCTATCTGAAAGCGCAGCCAGTTCCAATGTCTCTGAGCCGAACCGAACGCCGTGACCTATTCAGCGGTATGACAACTGTGCTTGCCGTGGAAGTCGAACATCCCGCCGACCAGCCCATTCTCTTCAATGCACTCGCGCGCCAATTCCCCGACCTGACCTATTACGATGCTGACCTGCAATTCTCCCTGCGACATGCAGCCGTGCATGGGACGTTCCCTCTGGCAAAATGCAAGGTCACGATTGATGAAGCCAACTGGATTCAATCCATCGAAGTGCTCGATTCTCCCTGGGACCTGGACCTGCCTCTGCCTCCGATGCGCATCCTCACGCTTGAGCCTGATGTCGATCCATCGCATGCCGAACCGAAGAAATTACTCGTGCGCACATCGCGCGGGAAATACATAATCGACCTATCCATTTCCCCGCGTGCCATCCTGATCGATTTGCAATCGACTTTGTCCATCTACGACCCCGACCTGGTCCTGACTGCCTATGGCGATACCTGGCTCCTGCCTTATCTTCTGAAGTTATCTGATGAGACAGGTTTGCCGCTTTCACTCAATCGTGATGCCGACCATCCCATTCACCAAAAAGGCGCTCGCTCCTACTTTGCCTACGGACAGGTCATCTACCGCGGACAGCAAGTGCATCTCTTCGGGCGTTTGCACATCGATATCTACAATGCGGTCATGTATCATGACTATGGCTTGGAGGGTGTCTGGGAACTGGCACGTATCACTTCCCTGCCTGTGCAGACCGTAGCACGCGTCTCGCCTGGAACAGGCATCTCTGCCATGCAGATCGTCACTGCCTTGAAGCAAAGCATTCTCGTTCCCTGGCACAAACAACAGGTGGAGAGTCTCAAAACGGCTTACGAACTCCTGCGCGCCGACATGGGTGGATTGGTCTTCCAACCGATCATTGGAAAGCATGAAGACGTTGCCGAAGTGGATTTCATCTCGATGTATCCCAGCATCATGGTGCACTTCAACATTTCGCCTGAAACAATCCTGTCTGGAAGGCACGATCCTGAAACGGGCTTGCCGCTCACAAAGCCTGAGACTGGTCTGGTCCCGCAAACGCTCAAACCCTTGTTGGAAAAGCGCATTGCCATCAAGGGAGAACTGCTCACCATGAGCAAATGGGATATCCGCTACAAGCACTACAAAGCCATGTCATCGGCTCACAAATGGCTCTTGGTCACCTGCTTCGGGTATCTGGGTTACAAGAACGCCCGCTTCGGGCGGATCGAAGCGCATGAGGCTGTCACTGCCTATGGAAGGGATGCCTTGCTGCTCGCCAAGGAAGCAGCGGAAGACATGGGCTATGAAGTACTGCATCTGTACGTAGATGGGATGTGGGTCAAAAGAACTGATTGTTCAGAAGTAAAAGATTTTGAAGAACTTCTGGATGATATTTTGATCCGTACAGGTCTGCCGATCTCACTGGATGGGATCTACAAATGGGTTGCCTTCCTGCCCTCCCGTATGAACAGGAAAGTGCCTGTTGCCAATCGTTATTTTGGTGTCTTCCAGAGTGGGGAGATCAAGATGCGTGGCATAGAGACACGTCGGCACGATACACCATTGTTCATTTCCAGGGTGCAACTGGAGATCCTTCAAGTGCTGGCAATGGTATCTACCGACAACAAATTGTCAGAAGTATTGCCCAAGATACGAAACCTGTTGCGAGGGCGTATTCAAGCTATTCGAGAATATCGAATCCCGTTGCATGAGTTTGTCGTCCGTCAAACCTTGAGCCGTACCAGCAATGAGTATCGTGGTACCTCATCAGTTGCAACCGCCATACGACAATTGGAAGCAGCGGGGAAGTCACTTCGTCCGGGGCAGACGGTTCGCTTTGTTTATACACTAGGACATCCTAGAATCTATGCCTGGGATTTGCCGACCCTGCCCGATACTCGCAGCTTGGATACATATCGTTACATCGAGTTACTGATGCGCGCTGTTGAGACTGTGCTCGCTCCGTTTGGTTTCTCGCGCAAAGAACTGGATGAATGGGTGTTCGATAATGTGCAGACTGTCCCATTGTGGTCATTGGACAGTCTTGTGAATACCCGCAGCAACCCGCTAACTGTAAAGCGCACATTGCCCCGCGCTTGAAACAAGGGTGAGCTCTCGGCATGCCAGAAGCGCAACAGAGTCTTGATGGCTCTGGCATGATCATGGATCGTGTTGCCCGTTTTTCCCTGACTTGCCTGCCGGGTCCGCCAAATATTCACGGAAATATCTTGTCGACTCAAGATGAAATCAGTGAAGGCATCCTGGAGTACTGTGGAGGCAAGTGACCATTTTTGTCTGTCTATCTTTGTGGTGAACATAAAACACCGCCATATCTTTCCGATACAACGGTGTTTCGGTGACTCGTGCCAACATATGGGCATTTTGTCGGGGCGCCGGGATTCGAACCCGGGACCTCTTGCTCCCAAAGCAAGCGCGCTAACCGGGCTGCGCTACGCCCCGATTTTCCTACGGGCTGTGAGTATAATGCGTGGGATGAGTACCCGTCAAGCGATACTACGGATGACATTACTGCTCACGCTTCTCGCGGGACCACCTGCCTGCGCGCCGGCCAGCCAGCCTCTATCCACCCCGACAGCGATTCCACCCACATCAACGCCCGAACCGACCAATACTTCCACGCCGTCACCTCCCACAGAAACCCCACCTCCCACCCTGTTGACTTGTCTCACCCAACCCGGCCGCGTCGAAGATGGATTTCTCGAAACCACTACGCCTCCGCAGGCATACTTCATCTACCTGCCTCCGTGTTACGATGAAAAGGCAGACCAACGATACCCCGTCCTCTACCTCCTGCATGGACAAACCTACACCGCCGACCAATGGATCCGCCTCGGCGCGGTGAACGCGCTCGATAACCTGATCTTCTCCGGCGAATCACAACCCTTCATCATCGTCTTTCCCGACGACCGCTACTGGAACCTCCCGCCCGGCGCGGCATTTGGCGACAGGCTTGTAAATGATCTCATCCCATTCATAGACTCAACCTACCTGACCCTCCCAGACCGTGACTATCGCGCCATCGGAGGTCTGTCACGCGGGGCAGGCTGGGCCTTGCGGCTCGGTTTCACCCGCTGGGACCTGTTCAGCGTGGCCGGTTTGCATTCCCTCGCCGTGCTTCAAAGCGACGCGTCGCAGATCTCCAAATGGATAGCCGACATCCCCTCGTCCGCGCACCCCGGACTCTTCATGGATATTGGCGACAATGACCAGGAATTGAACATGGCACTTTCCATCGAAGCGCAATTCAACCAAAACGGACTCTCCCACGAATGGCATCTTTACAGCGGTGCACACACGGAGGAATACTGGAGCGCGCACGTCGATGAATATCTTGCGTGGTATGCAGAGCAGTGGGAAACCCCATAAAACCTTTCATTGTGAGAAGCGTATGTTGAGGGAGCACTCAAAGTTTGTAGAGAGCCCAAAAGCCTAACCACGGAGACACCAAGTCA